>WJLZ01000149.1 GCA_014728215.1 Chitinivibrionales bacterium | reverse complement strand
CCAATTGGATTAGTTAATACTGTTTGTCCATCAGAAAGGATATTTAGAATTAATATTATTATTAGGGGCGCGATTTTTTTTGATTTCATTCTTTGCCTTTCAAAGCCGGGGGGCATATTTCGCCTAACGTTTCGCGCAAGATACGAAGGTTTACGGAATGGAATGGAGTAAACTTTTGTATTTGCGCTGTTGGTGGCTGTTGGCAAACCCCATTTTTTTCTTCCGGCCGCATTCTTCATTCTTCTATTACTTCAATGTCTCCGCTTTGTTCAATCGGTGCTTTACGTCCTACATTTAATTCAGTTCCGCCGATATGTTGATTTATTGCAAAGACTGAATTTTCTATACAATCCTTGAATGCAAAGGAAACTGATTCTACCATTCCAATCACATAATTTCTCCTCAACTCTTTTGCATCATTTTTTCCTCGAAGCATTTCTGTTGAGGTTTGTGATTCAAATTGCCTGCTAAAGCTTTCTCCGTTGTTATCTTTCAAATCCATCTTTAATGCAATTAAACTTTGACCAGGTCCAGCTTTTTGTCCGTAACCATAACCGTATACATACACTGCAAAGTACATGTAGAAATATTTTGTATATGGCCCTTTTGTCTCCTGTTCAACAACAGTTAAATCAACAGTGTATTCTTCGGAGCCATCATTGACGAATTCAAAACAGCCTGAACGTAGAGCTTCTTTCTCAAATGCTTCTCGAACAAAATTTTCAATTTTTGAATCAAAAGCCGCTTGACCAAGTTTGCAGGAATACCCACTTACTCCAAAGTTGACGAACAAAAGAGGTATTGGTACAAAATATTTTGTTCGAGCATATGTGGAATCATTTAACTCAACCTCATTTGATACTTTGCCCAGTGCAATTTTTACCGGAGTTTTCTGACTACATATTTCACTATCCTGCATGTAATCCAGAGGAAATGCACCTTGAAGGTCACGTGTAAGCTGTTTAGCACATCCCGATAAGAAAACAATTAAGAATGCTATAGCTACAAGTAAAACATTTCTCTTTAACATGTGATTTCCTTTCATTTTTAATATCCGTATCGAATAAGTTTAAGTCTCATTTTTACCAATTCTTTGTGTAAATCATCATTGCTTGCACAATCGAGCAAATTTTGGTATTTCTCCACATATTTTTTGTAGTTTACGTTCCCAGTTAACCTATCTTGTTCATACGAACAATCATTTGAAATGAACATAACGAAGCAATTTTTTGAGTATTTATCCATTTTACGAATAAAAATCTCACACGAATCATATTTTCCTTCGAAAAGTGTCACCAAAGCTGATGAAAAGACGTATGGCATATCTTCGCTCTTTTCTACTTGTTCTAATGCTTTTTTCGCTTTCTTGAAATTACCTGCTTGTAGATTGGCAATTACTGTTTTGCTTGGTTCTGAATTGATAAAGGGCAAATCGTTTTCTTCATATTCACTTGGTGTTATTAGATATCTTTTAGTTGGTAATTTACCGTACTTTGATATTTCATCTCTCAAGTCATCATGAGTCGTTAAGAAATATCGGGATGGAGCACATGAAAACAAAGTGATAATCAAACATGAAAATATGAGTTTTTTCATTCTTTTTCCTTTCTTCTGCGGCCGGTCTTCTTTCTTTGTCTTTAAAAAAATGGGGTTTGCCAATTGACACCAACGGTTCGCGCTTATGTGAAGTTTTCCGCAGCGCAGCGGAGGAAAATTTGGGTGGAGTGAAACGGAACCACATAAGCGCTGTTGGTGGTCTGTAGCTTTGCTCCCCAGGCCCATTTCTTCAACAAAAAGGCCATGGACGGCCTTTTTGTTGCCTTTCACATCTGGTTCAGTTTTCTTACCGATACTCCATCTTTAGATATTGTCCTAATCAATATCAGACCGCTCTGTAAATTCATCAATAACAGGTCTTGACGATTTTGCACTTGATACGAATGGGTCAGTCTTCCATTCGCTTGAAAAATCTGTATTGTCCCATCAAATCCAATATTCCGTAATGTACACCCATTAGTGCCCATTTTTATCTCGTATTGTTTAAGTACTTGATTTCCAGGCATCCGGCTGCTTGCGAGAATTGATGGCTCACCTTCAATTACGAATTTTGCTCCATAATACTTCTTCCCTTCAATTGTCGCGTAGTACATTAGCTTTACAGGTACAACGCTGTCAATATCAAAATTGACAATTAAATTCTGTGTGAACGTTCCGCTATTAATCTGAATATCTGTGGTATCTATAATGAATGGTGACCGGTAATGACTAACTTCTGTTCCACATTCGGTGGTTCTTTCGAATTTTATTGGTAAAGAGTATCTATATACTCTCAAAATCCCATTGGCAGCAGGAATAGTGCCTTTGATTTGAATTTGGCTTCCAGGGTTTGCCGTGATCGTATCTGGCATGGCAAAGCCGATTGAATCAACTGAGATCATTAAGCTTGGATCACCAAGCAAATTCATTCTTTCAATTGAACTATTAGCCACCTTGGCTTTCGCGGAGTAGAAAACGCCACCTATCGTCTTATGGTCCGTAAATATGTTCCAGAAATTAGTCTGTAACTGTTCGAGAGATGAGGCATATTGACCTAAATTTGGAGCCCCTATGGCGACAACAGCACCTTTATTAGGTGCTAAAAGTAATTTGCTACCTATACTATTATCCCTTTCCTGAAAACGGTTGGAATTGCTTGTGAAAGACAAGAATATAGCGGCTCTCGCATCACTAATCTTTTCAATAATCGAATCGGTTTGCAATACTGCCTCATCTGACCAGATATTTTCCCCTCCCATTCCAAAATAGGAAACAATGGATGTCCCCCAATTGATATAGTGGGCAATTGTGTCTTCAAGAAATCGTTTTCTATACTCAGCGTCTGCATCATATTCAATCATCTGTATCCATGTATTGGGAACGATTGATGATTTTTTTGATTCTATTGAAAAGCTTGGTTCGTAGAAATCCAGAACATTGCATTCTGAAGCTATCATGTCGTCATCATATATAGACAAGGTGTGAACGCTCGTAAAGTCGAGATTTGATTCAAATTGCTTTGTCTTCTGCAAAATGCTTGAATATTCAATTTCTGTTCTTACGGGTAGCCTGCCTAACGCGGCAAAACAGGGTTGGTTACGTTCTGATTTCAACAACCAGTCATCTATAGGAACGTAATCAGTATCTGTATAGCTATTTTCGGGAACGAAATATGAAGGACAACTATATGGAGTCTCATTCTCGCCATAAGCAGGTGGTTCTCCAACAAGAAGAACAAATCGAGGTTCTCCTTTCCATTGTTCTGCCGTGTAAAGCAAAAACTGCTTTAGTTTTCCTTCTTGCGATGTGCTATCCGGAAAAGTTGTATAAATGTCTTCGAGTATTGCTATTCCGGGTTTTGTTACCTCATCCAAAGTGTTATTGATTCTATACTGAGCGTGTTCGTTTGCCTTCTGTTCAAAGAAAGATTTACATACAATAAGTAAATCACATTCAACTTCAGTACTTTTGAGGTTCGTAAGTTTGTAGTTCTGTCCGAACCCCAGCGATATTGATAACATTATTAAAGCAATCGTCTTTTTCATTCCTCTATTCCTTTCTTGTGCCACACGACGTGGCACTATTCTTGGGCCTGGGGAGCAAAGCTATTGACACCAACGTGTTGCGAGTACCCGAAGTTGGCGACCAAAGGGAGCCAATTTGTGTGTAGCGAAGCGGAACCGGGTACTCGCTGTTGTGCGCTGTTTAAAAAATATTTTTCGTTTTTCATTTT
>WJLZ01000148.1 GCA_014728215.1 Chitinivibrionales bacterium | reverse complement strand
TTTTCCTGTCGAATTTCGGCGTAAGTTCTTTATAGGGATAGGCTAATGCAGCGGTTACGTATGCGGCTGCACAAACTATACATAAAATTTTCCGAATGTTCATACTCTGTCCTTTCCTTACAGTTCAACCTTTTTCCATCCGTGAGCACCGAACCGAAAATCACGCTCAACAAACTCCCAGATGACAAGTTTTTTATTTTTCAGGAGATTTCGTTTTCTCGAAAGGGTTTCCCGCACCAGGGTGGATGCTCCGCCGTCGTTGACAATCGTGGCCAGTGGCTGAGATAATTCTTTGGCAAGATGGG
Source organism: Chitinivibrionales bacterium (assembly GCA_014728215.1). NCBI lineage: Bacteria > Pseudomonadati > Fibrobacterota > Chitinivibrionia > Chitinivibrionales > Chitinivibrionales bacterium. The sequence goes on along the minus strand of WJLZ01000148.1, from coordinate 9,772 downwards.
CTATCCATCCTGCAGAACGGGGAGCATCGGTCTGATAGATCCGGGAGAAACTGTCACCCAGAAGCAGTATGTCTGAGTTCCGGTAATCATCGCGGTACAACCGCCGGGATATTTCATTACCTTCTTCATCACGGCGGATCTCAAATACCTGATAGCATTTTGTCGGTTCGGTCGGGAACTGGAGCCGCAACTCTTTTAGCGGAAAATCGGGCAGGGTAGTCATCGTGCCCACATCACCAACCCGTTCGACAATAAGGCTGTCAACAACATACTCTTTCGTACCCGGGTCATACCAGGGATACTCTTTCACCCGTTGGGCAACAATGTCCGACGCCAGCAAAAGCGCCCGGGATTTCCAGTGCGTATCCTTTGCCAAGTACAGGGAATCCCCCACAAGAGTATCCCGTTTACGCTCTTCGGCAAAGGGAGTAAATAAATCGACAACATCGACGTCCTTCTTTCGAAGCACTTTGATCAAATCGAGGGAGTGAGTCACTTTCCCCGCCATTTCAGGCCCGAATTCATCAGACAGAAGATCGGGATATATCGACGGTTTTCCGGGAACAATCACGACCAAAAGGTCAATTCCTTTTTCGGCAAGTTGATCTCTGAATGTAACGATCTCTTTAACGGGATCATCCCTTAAAATCACCGGAGAGGGGTCGATAATATTGGTTGTCGTATCAGGCAGGGATCGCTTGTCACGAATATGCGGATAGGTAAGATAATCGAACCCTGGTTTGTAAAAAAACCATCCTTTTTTCCCCAGAATCGCCTTGGAGCCCAGGTCGTGTAAAAGGGTATACCGTACAAACTGCATTGGTGGTCGGAGTGTATTGGCAAAAACAGAGGTCTCTTCAATTTCGCCTTCATAGGCACGGAGATATTTCCGGCTCATCCAGGTATGCTTGAAAAAAGTCTCCAGTGCAAGCAAAGGGATCTCGTAAGCCTTGACCGGATCGTATTTTTCTCTTTCTTCCCTTACCATTGCGACAACTTTTTCGCGCTTCTTCAGGATTGCCGGAATGTCTTCTTCATCGTATACAAGGTTATAGAGTTCATCGGTGGCCCTAACGATCTTTTCCGCCGCAACGACCGGCGTTGCCAGTGTATCCATGGATATGTGACGGTTTATCTTGATGATATTCTTTTTGATATCCTGAGCAAGAAACAGCGCTTCCTCAGCCCGTTCATCGGCTGTGGAATAGTCCCATTCAACCGGTTCGCTGTCGATTTCTTCATCAGCACCTTCATCATCGGGATACCTGCTGTTCAATGAATCAAGCGTTGCCTGCTGCTCGGTCTGTTTTCGTTTTGCTTCTGCAATTACCTGTACGCCTTTTTCAAGCTCCATTTCAACCGTATCGAGCTTGGCCGTCAGTTCGGTAAACAGGCTGTCGATTGTATTGGCCCGCTTAACGGGGACCACGAAGGTATCTTTGAAAATATCAAAAAACTGGATGGTTTCCCCTCGTTTCTTTTCCACGAGACCCTGGACAACCCCGACGCTGTAGATCATCACCAGAAACACGCTGACAAAGAGTAATTCACCTTTTTTCGACATTATTAGGTACTCCTCAAATTAGAACTGGAAATAGAGAAAGGGGTTAAATGATTGGGTAAACATCGATATGGCAGCAAAAATAAGCAGAGCAGCCAGAGCGACATATTTGGCTGGAGCCAGTCGTGAAGTCCATTCATGGGCCTGAATCGGCTGCCAGACAAAAAATCCGCAGAGCAGCAGTTCGACCATATGGTTTGCACGCAGCATTTCTGTCTGGAGTAATGCCGCGGCCGGTGCGGCTTTCACAAATCCCAACATGGAGCCCCAGTAATGGAACGCCTGGTCCATCGATGAAGCTCTGAATGCAACCCATGTAAATATGATGATAATATTGGTTATCACGATTTTCGGAATAAGGGGTAACTTGTCGTAAATCGGCTTTCGGCCCATGGTCCTTTCCCAGATGAGTAACGCCCCATGGAGCACCCCCCAGATAATGAAAGTCATTTTTGCGCCGTGCCACACACCACAGAGAAACATGGCAATGGCGAGATTATAGTAGGTCCGGCGCAGTCCCTTGCGGTTTCCGCCCAAACCAATGTAGAGATAGTCTCGAATCCAGGTAGAAAGTGAAATATGCCAGCGGTTCCAGAAATCGGATATACTCAGCGCACGATAAGGGGCGTTAAAGTTTTTAATAAACTCAAAGCCCACCATACGACCCAGTCCGACCGCCATGTCGGAATAACCGCAAAAATCAAAATAGATCTGAAAATGATATCCCAACGCGCCCAGCCAGGACCCGAGTACACCCGGAGCATCGGACTGAAAGGCCATATCGGCCATCATTCCGGCCGGGTTGGCAAGAAGAATTTTTTTGGCAAAACCGGCAGTGAAGATAGCAAGGCCACTCGCAAAGCGGTGAAGCGTGTGCCGACGGGTTGCGAGCTGTTCTGCGACCGTATTATAACGAATAATCGGTCCGGCAATGAGCTGGGGGAACAGCGCAACAAAGCACGAGAATGTCCGCATGTCTTTTACCGGTGGTGCATCACCGCGCCACACATCGATCGTGTAACTCATGGTCTGGAAGGTATAAAATGAGATACCAATCGGCAAGGTAATACTCATTATATGAAAGAGATTGGAGTCGGCACCGAATATCATTGCAAGCTTGTTGACCCCGTTCATGACAAACATATAATACTTGAAAAAGCCCAGAAGACCAAGATTGACAATCATGGAAACGACGAGCGCGGTATTTTTAATCAGTTTCGCCCGCCGCTCATCATTTTTTACCATCAGATTATAGAACCAGCCGACCCCGAGGAAAAAAGGATAGAAGATATTGACCGCGCCGAATTCGTCTTTGGCATCCTGTGATGACATCCGTCGCGGATCGACCTTCTCGGGCGTCGCAATGGCCCTCCCGCACGCATAGTCCACAATCGTTGAAATCCACATGAGGACCACAAACCAGGGCTCGAACCATCCATAGAAGAAGTAACTGGCCAGAGTTATCCATAAATTCACCCAGCTGATATTGAGCCGGGAATACACAAGTACGTAGTATACGAGAAGAAATAGGGGAAGAAAATAAAAAAGAAAGTAGTGCGACGAGAAAACCATTCGCTGCGTTTCCTTTCGAAGATAAGAATGGAATATTGGACCGCCGCCCTGCTTTTGCAGAGCGGCCGGCGCCGAAATCGCTTATTTCAGCTTTTCCGCCTTGAGTGCATAGTACTTGTCGTCCTGGGTGTCAAAGTATTCATCCTCAAGAGCTTCCTGCCATACCTTGTCAATCGGTTTTATAAGCGTGAGTTTATGCTTGGCGCCTTCCTCGAACTTTTCAACATTACCATCAACATATTTATCCATTTTGTCGCTGACCTGTTTGCGGGGGATCAGAGGATTGTAATGTCCCACCAGGATTTCTTTATCGTCATAGCTTCCCTTAAGGACTTCAGTAACCCGGTATTTCATGATGTATACATAATTATAAAGGTCGTTGGGCGGAAAAGCACCGGGAATTTCTACCACCCGGGCTTCAACTACCAGGGTATCGTTGGCCTTCTCCTTTGTCTTTTCTTTTGCTGCTCCCTCTTCTGCAACCGACACAACCATGATAGCACTTGCCGCAATGATGGTCATTCCGATAGATAACAGGTGTCTCATACAAACCTCCAAGAAAGAAATGTTTTTAGTCCATTTGTATTCTATATGCTATAAAATAGTTTTAGTGTTTCTGAAATAATGCATATTTTTCGTTGAAACCCGATTTCATTAATCTTTCAGCTTTTATACGGTCCTAGGAAAGCATTCCGGTAATTTTTCGGTTACCTTTACCGGATTATAGCCTAAATCCCTCCGGGCCTCGTCAGGATCAAGATCGGCATCCTGTGTCATGCCGGCGATGACCTGCCAACGGAGTGGTGGACGGCTCATAACCACGTTCATGCCCGCTGCGATTATTTTGCACAACCAGACGGGCAGACGAACAATTGGTTTATGCTCCGAACCAAGAAGTTTCAGACAAAAACGGGCAAAATCCAGAATGGAAATCGCCTCGCCACCGCTGAAATTATAAATCTTCCCATAGGCTTCTTTGCGGCCGCAGAGCGCTGATAAACCGAAAATAATATCATCAACAAAAACAGGACGTTTGAGAGCTTTGCCCGATCCGATAAATGGTATTATCGGAAATTTATTCAGATAATCGAGGAAAGCATCGAATTCCTCGGCGCCTTTCCCCTTATCATACACAAGCGTAGGACGGATTATCGTATAATTGCAGCCCGATTGCATAACGATTTCCTCGCACCGTCTCTTTGATAAAGAATACGTGGTCGGTTTCGGATATATTATCGATGCCGATGAAATATAGACAAAGTGCTCAACACCCGATTTCTGCGATTCCCGGAGAATATTCTCCGTTCCTTTCACATTGATTTTCTCAAAGAGCGATTCATCCCAGGCAATGATGATTGCCGCAAGATGATAAACCGTTGTTATACCGTCACATAGATTTTTTAACGTTTCGGGTTTGGTAATATCCCCATACCTGATATCGACCTCATACCCTTCAAGCCTGGAAACAAAGGGATCGTCGGGCAGAGTGAGAACCCGGCATTTTTTTCCGGAAGCCGCCAGTTTTTTAACCAGCACACTTCCCATAACCCCTGTACCGCCGGTGATGAGGATCATACTGTTTTTCATCCCTCTTAATCGTTCCTGTAATCATTAATCATTTGATGAGATAAACGATTATGATTAACGTTTTTTATACATACCCATCATATACTTCCCCATCACCCCCAGCACTCTGAATCCATACCCGATCGGATTCAAATGTGAAATTTCATCGGCATAGCGGGTGGGGATAGGGATTTCTCCGATTTTCAAACCCAGCGACCGGGCGCTTGCGATGACCTCCAGATCGAAATCAAAGCTTGCACTCAAACGGGAAAAGGGAATTCTGTCCAACGCAGTTCTTCCGTAACATAAATACCCGCTGTGGTAATCGGTCATATGCATAGTAAATACCAGGTTTTCAAAGAACGTCAATGTCCTGTTGGCCACAAACTTGTACAATGGCATCCCGCCCGATAGTGCGGTCCTTGAAGCGATCCGCGATCCCTGTACAAGATCATACCTTTCCTCGACTATTTTCCGCATAAACTGCGGTAGAAGCTCAGGGGCATACTGACCGTCGGCGTGAAGGCAGGCTGCCACCCGGCAGGAGCCTTCTTTACAGAGGAGGAGACCTTTCTCCACCGCCCGTCCATAGCCGCGATTTTTATCAAAGTGAACCGGCCGTATCTGCGGTATCTCCTTTGACAAATGATCGATACACTCCCGCGTTGCATCGGTCGAACCGTCGTTAATTATCCAGAACGAGCCCAGGTCTTTCCATATATCATCGGGGACCCGCTCCACGACACTCCTGATATGCGATGCCGCATTATATGCGGGCATGAATATGTCAATCAACCTGCTTCCCGACATCGGGTATCACGACCATACTGTTCTATATACGACATAATTGTTTTTCTCAATGCCGTATCGAGTTCTGTTTTCGGCTGCCATCCGGTGCATTCCCGGATTTTCGTGATATCCGGCACCCGACGGTCGGAATCTTCATACCCTTCACCGTAAAATTCTTTCGACGACACCGCTGTTATCTGAAAATCGGAAGAATTAAACTCCCGACGAAAGGAGGTATAGATATCCACCATCCGCCGTGCCAGGTCGGCAATACTGATCTCGTTTGAGGGATGACCTACATTGAAAATTTCACCCTGCGACCGCTCCGGACTCTTTAAAATCGCCATCATCGCATCCACCGCATCATCGATATAGGTAAAGACCCGTTTGTTCAATCCCCCGTCCACAAGTTTGAGCGGTTTGTGAAAAAGAAGAGCATCCATAAAACAGGCGATGACCCGCGGCACCCCCTCGCCGTCAATGCCGGGAATATAATCCATCCGGGGACCGATAAAATTAAAGGGCCGGATGATTGTATACTTGAGATCCTTCTCGAACCCATACGCATAGATAACCCGCTCGAGCAACTGTTTTGCACAGGCATAACTCCACCGCTGTGCAGGGACCGGCCCCATAATAAGCGGCGTAGAGTCCTCATTCAGCATGTAGTTATCAGGATGGTCCTTTGCAAAATTACAGTTGGAAAATCCGGCAAGCGTCCGGCCATATACCTCACTGGTGGAAAAATGGATCAGCCATTTCCCCATCTCATTGCACATCCTGAGCAACTCGTAAGGACGGGCAAAATTGATATCGATCACTTCAAGCGGAATCGTGTTGTACAATGATGGATTACAAAGCGCAACAAGCGATATGACAATGTCGCTTTTATCAACATACTCCCGCACCGCCTCTGTGTCGTACACGTTGACATTAACAAATGTCAAGCGCTTGTTTGCGAGCAGGTGCTCGATTTTCGATGACTGTATATCGATCCCGTACACGTTCCACTTCGTGGTGGAAAGGATACGCTGCAGCAGGTGGGAACCGATAAAACCGCCGCAGCCGAGTATACAGATTGTGGGTACTGCCGCCATTTGAAAATGTATTCTACTCGTTAATTACAAAAGGGGCATCGCTGAAATCCTGGACGGTTGCATCATAATCGGTAGCACGGATAAAACATTCCGATCCGGCATATTCGCTTGTTATTTTCCAGGTATAGGTATTATTGGGTATATCAACCGGATACCCGTCACTTTCGCCTTCAGTGCCGATTTCAATCCAGTCAATGCCGCCATTGTTGCTGAAAAATAATCGTGCCTGATTATAAGGCCAGTTATCAGGAATACAAAACTGTACCTGTACATAATCACCAACCGAATAGGTTTCGCCGCCATTTGGACACAAAACGGTGATTTCACTTACATCAGGACACGTTCCGCTACATTTTATGACCTCCGGCCCGGTCGGATCTTCTTCTTTGCACTTCATTGAAATTAATGACAGCCCGATCGTCGCAATCAAACAGATTTTTAAAAGCTTCATCAAAAACCTCCTTCAGGTTTAAAACATTGTCGATTTAACACCAACTGTTATAGTCCACTGGTTAAAGAAATCACTCCAGTCGGGGCGGTCCCATTGTTCATAGGTCGATTTTGCCAGATCATGGATGGGCAAGCCAAGTGCAAAGAACCAGGGATATTTATGATCGCCAACTTCCACGCCGTAATTAAGCGTTGCACTCCATGCCTGATGGTCGGGGTCTTTACGCGGGTTGTAAATCATTTCGCTTTCATTGGCAGGAGTAACTTCATTGGGAACCCATGCAACACCAAAGGGAACGTTAAAAGTTATTCCCCACGAATGCATCCAGCCTTCAACTTCCTTATACCCGTAGTATACACTTAAATTAACACTTGGCGGCGTATAACCACCAAGATCATTTTCGCCATATGGTTTAAAGGTATAATAAAAACGGTCCTGAATATCGCTTTCAGCGCTGTCCTCATAGGATTTATATTTCGTAAAATATTTATCCATAAATTCATTTTCCTGCGAAAAAAGCTTCATGTTGAATGGGTGGCTGTAGGTAAGGTCAAACAGCCAGATTCCTTTTTCGGTGTCTTTGATAAAGCCAAGCAAGAGTGATGCATTGTACAAGCCGGTTCCCTTTTGAAGGCTTGTCGGTAAGATCGTCTTTCCGGCATCGCTTCCTCTTTTGATATCATACTGACCGGTCGGAAGCGTAAGTGCCAGACCGAATGAATATTGGCCTTCCATTCCAAAAGATTGCGTCACATCCAGCCCGAGATCGCCATACCCACCGGTAATTGCATATTCGGGTTCATATAAAGTTGTAGGCTGCACTTCTCCGATCTTTGACAGAATAGGCATCTGGACTGCAACGGTTGTCGACCACCGAGGCTTCATACTGAACCGCGGTGTCAGGCTGTAATTAAAAAAGTTTTGCCCGATACTGTTGCTGTAGAGGATCTGGACATCAACCAATCCCCCGGTCACACCTTTTCCGACCCATTTTGCGGCAGCACCGCCGCCGCCGGAACCACCAGCGCCGCATCCACCGATACCCGCCCAGGGAGTCAGTTTCGGGAGTAAATCACCTGCTGCCTGACTGATATGTTTTTGCTTTTGAGCAATAAATGCCGAAAGCATAAAACTTGCAGCGATTATTGCAGTAACAAAAAAGACTTTCCAATTGAAATCATTGCTGTTTTTTTTCATGATTATGCCCTCTCTCGAATATTGCAGATCTATTATAATTTATACAGATAAGTATATTGATATCCTGTACTGAAAAAACGTCCGTCCCGTGACAACCCGCCTTTGAAAGGAAAATCGCCTAGTTCAAAAAGCATTCCAAGTGATGCGATCCAGGTCCCGTAATTGTTTTGGGAAGCTTCTGCTAATTTTTCGAAATCAACAGCCTGAATAAAGGTTGATCCAATTGAACCATCGTTCGTGTTATCGTTGAGCTCACTGGGGAGCGGCCCACCTCGATCGGTGTATACAATATAAAGAGCACTGTCGACAGGATCTTTCCACCAGTGCGGTTCAGCGCCTACTGAGGCAATCCGGATAGGTTTTGAACCTTCTGCAAGCTCCTGAATATAGGCTTCATTGGTCTCGGCCCCATTTCCTATTTTGCAATTATACGCTACCCAGTTACCATCAGGAGAAATGAGCGGGCTTTCGCAAATCCACTGCGGTCCCTTTCCGGCAGGGCGCTCCAACTGTCGCAACTGCGGGGCAGCTTCACTGTAGTCGATATAAAAGATAGATATGCCTGAAGCCGTCCCTTTACAAAAAGTGATCTTTACGGTGTCGGTACCGAAATACTGGTTTATAGTTGTTTTATCAACCATCCCTGATGAATCATCATTTGCGCTGAATGTTGTATTGGAAAGTGTCGCAGTTGCTGAAAAATCGGGCGCCGGAATCGTGGCCGGATCCGGGAGCCAGATATGCGGAGTTGAGTAATCCTTAAGCATGTCTTCATTGAATTTAAGCACGCTTTTATCGGAAATTCTTACCACCATGCCGTCCCACTTAAGGCTGAAATCGGAGCCTAAAAATGCGATATAATCCGGGTGCGTGCACCATTCGGGGTCCTGGACTTCAGAACCATTTACAAAATCAGGTTTTCTGAGATACCAGACAACGGTATTAGTGGAATCACTTATCGTTATTCTTTCATGCGGAATACTTGCCTTGTCAGGATAATTATCCCTGAATGTTTTCGGGTAATTTGTGTTATTGGGATCGGGAAACCTCACATCAAAAGGCCCCTGCAAATTCAGCCAGGCCATGCATCCAGGAAAATACTGCTGGTTCTGAGTGATTGACGGATTGCATGTTTGAGTTCCAGGATTAATTGGAACAATCCGGGCCGATAAATCAACTACTGTTCCCGGAGGTGGTCCCTGGAGCTCGGGCTCATAGGGATAATCGCATCCTCCAATAATCAAACCCACAATCAAACCAAAGACAATCTTTTTGCACACATTCATACACATCTCCTGTTAAAATTAATTCCTTAACCCCTTAAACACAGAAAAAGGGCCTACGTATACTTCACGGCCCCTTATACATCTTACATATCAATAATATAACTTATAAACGGATAAATATCACTATCGCCACTGCCATTTAGGGAGATAGAAATAGTAGATATTAAGATAATAAATGGCGGAAGAATTGAAAAGAAAAAGTAAAAAGTTTACGACACTAAATCCGCATCTCCGGTGGAGTACACAAGCAGTG
>WJLZ01000147.1 GCA_014728215.1 Chitinivibrionales bacterium | reverse complement strand
TCCTGCTGAGAAACAACCCTGGAGATCTGGGACAGTGACACCATAGTCTGAAGTTTGCTCTTTCTCAATAAAAATTGGGTATCTCATAGGTACTCCCTCCAATTTATACCAGCTTGTCTAAAAATACTCTTTGTAGTACCAATTGGTAGATCTGATTTTGGATGCGGAACAGTAACTTTTCCGTTTTTAGTATTGTGCTTAAATTGATAATGAGAACCACGAATATTATGTACAAACCAGCCATCCTTTTTCAGGATTTTGATTATTTCTGAGCTTCTCATATCTAACAGTACACACGATGTGTATTAATGTCAATCGATTTAACAGAAATTTCCTATAACGTTCCGCGAGTACCCGAAATTGGCGACCAATGGGAGCCAATTAGGACGGAGGCCGAATGGCCGTAGCCGGGTACTCGCTGTTATGTGACGATTCGAGAATCATTACGATGCTTTGACATGTGGTATCTTCTCTAATTCGTGTGCTATTTTTCTCTTTTCTTCTCTTAAATCAAGTTCATCCTGGATTCCTAACCAAAAATCAGCTGAATTGCCAAAATACTTTGAGAATCGTAAAGCTGTATCAGCAGTTATTTTTCGATTCCCTTTTATAATTTGGGAAATTCTTGTAGCAGGAACATTCGTGTCCTTTGCTAATCTATAAGCTGATATGTTCATAGGCATGAGAAATTCTTCCAATAGGATTTCTCCGGGGGTAATAGATGGTATTCTTTCCATAAAATTCTCCTATCTTAGTGATAATCTGCTATCTCAACTTCAATCGCAGCACCATTATTCCAGTAAAAACAGATCCTCCATTGATCATTTATCCTGATAACATATTGTCCTTTTCTATCTCCTGATAATTGCTCCAATCTATTCCCAGGAGGAATCCTCAAATCATTTACATCTTTTGCCCTATGAATCAGAATAAGCTTTCTTAATCCGATTCGTTGAATATCATTCGGAAACCTTTTCGAGTAAGTCTCATTCCATATTTTTTCAGTTTCCTTATCTCTGAAGGATTCAATCATGCCTTAATAATAACCTGTTGCGTCATTACCGTCAAGCGTTAATATGCTTGTTCTCGAATTGTCACATAACGGCCCACGAGTACCCGAAGTTGTCGACCAACGGGAGCCAATTTGGGTGGAGGCCGAATGGCCGGTGCCGGGTACTCGCTGTTATGCGATGAATTGTGAAGCGTCAATAGAGCTTTTGTTATAGAGAACTTCGGGATCTAAATCTGCTCCATTGGGCCATTCAATAGTATCGAATTTAACTGATACTGCATTAAATATTGAAACATCCCGTAATTCTGAAAAGATACCGAAATCAAGATAAGGGGAAACATCAAAATAACGTTTCTCATCATTCTCAAAAGTAAGTAACAATTTGTAATCTGAAAGAGGTTTTACATCTTTAACACCCAAATACATAAAATTCTCCTTATTGTAATGGATCAATTTTGTAGGGAGGTTCACCATTTTGGGCTAATTTCAATCAGCCAATAATTCGTCCTTATGTAATTCCGCCCAAGCTTCTATGAGCTTTTTTTGTCGTCTTGGTAAATTGCCTTCAGTCATTTCGCAAGAGTTAATATCAAAAATTCCTTTGAAATCCTGATAATATGCATGAAAGTGAGGAGGGTTATGTTCCTTCTTTCCTAGGTACATTCTAATGACAATTCCAAAAAACATTGAAATAGTAGGCATAGCCTATATTATATCATCTCCTTCTATCATAGTCTATTTTGCTGCACAATTTGTTGCATAACGTTCCGCGAATATGCGAAATCCTGAGCAACGCGAAAGATTTTGGCGAAGGCCGAATGGCCGAAGCCGCATATTCGCTGTTATCTGCTTTGCCCATTTTTTACTTTGCATAATGATCAGTATAAGTATCTAATACCTTACGAATCATCTGTTGATATGGAATATGCGTTTCTTCCGAAATCTGTTTGAAGAAAACAATGCTTTTTTTCGATAGTGCGATTGTGATCTTTTTTGTCTCTTCTTTTGGGATTAGTAACTCTGGAGGAGGCAGAACATCCTTAACTTCTTTTGCTGATAATAATTCATCCTGTATATCTGTAAGCGCTTCACAAACCCCGTCTGTATAGGAAAATAAAAATAGCAGAAACTCCAAATACACACAGAAAAAAGGAGTGACTGGCTATGAAAATTACGAAGGAAGAGAAAAAGCTTCACATCGAACTTTGGAAAGAAAGCGGGCTGACCAAGACCGAGTATGCACAGCAAATCGGAATAAACAGAAATGTATTCTACAGCTGGTTTAATCAGCTGCAAAACAAAAATAGAACAGCAGAACAGGGATTGGTCCCTGACAGCTTTTCATCAGCACAGTGCGAGTACACGTGCAACAGTAAAGGGACAGTAAATATTGCGATTGAACTTCCAAATCATTATCGAGTTGAAGTGTATTCGGGAGTGAATCCTGAAACACTGCACACCGTACTCTCTGTTCTGGAGCACCTCTAATGTTCCTTGACCTGTCAAAGGTACAGCTGTTCGTAAAGCCCGGAGCCACAGATATGAGAAAACAATCAGCCGGACTTGCGGCGGTAGTACAGGAAGAGATGGAACTTGATCCGTTTCAAAAAGCACTGTTCATATTCTGCAACCGAAAACGCACCTTAATGAAGGCAATCTATTGGGATCGTAACGGATTTTGTCTCTGGCAGAAGCGCCTCGAGCAGGACACATTTCCCTGGCCTGCGGAGGCACATGAGGTGCACCGGATAAGCGGACAGCAGTGGCGACTACTGCTGGACGGACTGAATATTTGGAAAGCCCATCGTGAACTCGAGTACACAAAGGTCAGTTAAGGTCTAGAAGAAAAACAACATATCTGATACAATCCGGTCCTGTGAGTGAAGAAACAGGACCGGAATCATTACCGGAAAACATAGATGAATTGCAGCAGATGGTACGTAATCTGCAAAATGAAAACCTCAAGCAAAAACTAGCCTATGAGCAACTGGAAGAAAAGTACCAGATTATCCTCAACCGGTTTTTTGCCAAATCGACAGAAAAACTAAATGACGTCGAGCAAAAACAAGCGGAACTCTTTAATGAAGCCGAATGTATTTCAGAGGACCGGCAAGAGGAGACTGAAGAGCGACCGGTAAAAGCACACACGAGGGTGAAGAAAAAGGGCCATGGAGGCCGAGAACCTCTGCCTGAACATCTACCTCGTGAGACCACCGAAATTGATCTACCCGAAGAGCAGAAGGTGTGCAGCTGTGGAGCCGCTTTACAGCGCATTGGAGAAGAGGTGAGCGAAAAGCTTGAGATTCGTCCTCCTCAGTTTGTGGTAAAACGAACCGTTCGTTACTCCTATGCCTGTAGTCACAGCGACGATCAGAGTGTGGATGCCCACACAATGGTAACTGCACCGGCTGCCCCGCAGTTGATTGAAAAGGGAATCGCCACAGAGTCACTGGTAGCCTACATAGCAACGGCAAAATACTGCGATGGGCTGCCTTTGTACCGGCAGGAGAAGATGTTTGAACGTCTTAAGATTCACATTCCCCGGGAAACGATGGGAAGGTGGATCATGAAGGCCAGTAAAAAGCTCGAACCGCTGATTGAGCTATTCGATGATGAAATACGCGCTGGACCGGTAATTAACATGGATGAGACCCGGGTGCAGGTACATCGGGAGCAACACAGAGAAAACAACACTAACTCCTACATGTGGGTTGCAGTAGGAGGGGTGCCGAAGAAGCGAATCGTGCGTTACCTCTATGCTCCCTCGAGAGGCAAACACGTGCCTAAGCTGTATCTGCACCGCTTCGCCGGGTATCTACAAACCGACGGCTACGAAGGGTATCGTCAGATTGGCACCTCCGGTGAGATTACCCATGTAGCCTGCCTGGCCCATATTCGCCGT
>WJLZ01000146.1 GCA_014728215.1 Chitinivibrionales bacterium | reverse complement strand
ATTTATCACGGGGTGCTGCAAAAAAAATAGGCCTGATACAGACCGGCACCGCACCAGTAAGGCTTGACATACTGCCATGAGAGTTTTGCCTGTTTTTCATTATTTCCCAACCGCAAAAGGTCTGTTCGACAACTGGCTTGCCGGCGAATCTATCTACCCCTTTTATGCATCGTTTAAACTGACTTCTCGATGTCATTTTGGGTGCCCTTTTTGCAATGTGCGAGATAACCGGACTCCCGACCTTTCGACCCGGGATATTAAACGTATCCTGGATAACCTTTCCCGCTCATCAATTCTCATGACCAGTTTTGAAGGCGGCGAGCCGCTGTTGCGTGAAGACATTGGCGAACTACTGGAGTATGCTTCCCGCTGCAAATTCTATCTTCTCTTTACTACCAGTGTTAAAAATCTGCTTGAGTACCCCCTCCATACCTATGGGAAGTATATCGATTTCTTTCACATTTCTATCGACGAAGGACACAACAATCTTGACATGTACGACCTGTTGCCGGAGTTAACCAAACTTCCTACCCAGGTTTCGGTTCAGGTGGTTGTTACAAGGGATACTGTTGATGCGCTGGAAAAGAAAGTGGCTCAATGCAGCAAAAACGGCGCAAATATAGTGATTATTCCTGCCACCCATATGGATAATACCGACGATTATTTCCCGGATATGGAATTTTTAGAAAAGAAAATGCTCGAACTTCGAAAGAGATATCCCCGCACAATTCATACTCCACAAAATTATTTCAAAGCCTATAAAAAGAGAAAATGCTCATCGGCGTCAATCATTATCGCTCCCGACGGCTCGCTCTACTATCCCTGTCATATCCTGAGGGAAAAGGGGCCCGACCTCCGCACAACCGATCTGAACCGGTGGCTTCGGACAGATAGTGCAAAAAAACAACGGAAAAAAATGCACCAATGTACCCGGAACTGCGGTTGGTATCAATATTATTCCATCGATTCTTACACCTCGATACAATCGGCCTATGAGTCACTCATGCCGATGTTCTCAAAATCGAAGAAAACCTTATCTCAATGATCCGGAGGTGATTTTTTTGCCTTTTAAGGATATCAGGATTGAAGAATATTTAAAATTTCCCGAAGTTCCTTAACAGCCAGTTCTTTGAAGCCGTTTTCGGAAGGAGAAAAGAGGTTCAACTGGGTATCGTGGTGATTATTGCTCCCGTTTCGAATCCCGGCAAGTTTTTTCTTTGCGCCTGGGATCGTATACTGTTCATCGTAGAGCAATTGTTTAATGTAGCGGATAGTCTCGATATCCTTTTCGCGGTATGCCCTGTTTCCTGCCCGGTTCTTTTTGGGACGAAGCTGAGAAAATTCACTTTCCCAGTATCTGAGCACATGAGGTTCAAGTTCTGTTTTTGCACAGACCTCACTGATAGAATAATAAGTCTTTTTAATTTCTTCCATTAGACCAACGCTTTGTGTACAACATCAGGTTAATTACTCAACCTATTGAACGATAAAGCCTTAAAGGTAATAGTAGATTCTATATTATGCGCTCGCAATATGCAAGAATAATTTACATGTTCGATAAATAAATGCCGGTGATCGATTTAAAGAAATGCCTGGTATCAATATGGCCTTTGTTATTACCAGTTCTCAGGCTTGAATTCTCTGAGCATCAGGTCTTTTGCCGCCGCTTTTGCCGACTTACCTTCAAAGAGGGTTTTATATACCTCAGAGGTTATCGGCATCTCAATTCCATATTTTTTTGCCAGTTCATAGACCGATTTTGTTGTTTCGACGCCTTCGGCGATCATGATCATCTGCCCCAGAGCTTCATCGAGAGTATACCCTGAACCGATCAGTTCACCTATTTTTCGATTTCTACTATGCTTGCTCATGCAGGTGGTAATCAGATCACCGATACCGGCGAGACCGCTGAATGTGCGTTCTTTAGCACCCATTTTTGCTCCCAGGCGGATCATTTCAGCCATTCCGCGGGTCAGGATCGCCCCTTTGGTATTATCCCCGAAACCAAGACCGTCGCATATTCCCGCGGCAATGGCAATGACATTTTTCACGCTTGCCGCCAGTTCTACCCCGACAATATCGGCATTGGTATAAATCCGGAAATAATCTGTTGAGAATTCTCTCTGTATCTCCTCGGCAAAAGCATAATTTGCCGATGAAGCGACTACAGTGGTGGGAATATCCCGGGAGACCTCTTCAGCGTGTGAGGGCCCCGAGAGGACGACAATTTTATCGCTCGAAAGATTCGGCACCTCCTCAACCAGCACTTCAGTCATAAGCTTTAACGTACCACATTCGATACCTTTTGAAACAATTATCCAACCTCTGATAGCCGCCGGTTTATCGGATGATACCGAAGACGCCAGGATTTTCATTGTACTGCGCATGGTCTGGGCGGGGACCGCGCAAAGGATGTAATCAGCATTCTCGACGGCTTTCCCTATATCGTTGGTAATAATTATTTCGGACGGTATCTCAATTCCCGGCAGCTTATTGAAATGCTGCCGTTTTTCATTTAACATCAAAGCATCTTCTTTATTAAACTCCCACAGAGAAAGTTTGTGGCCACGTTTTGTTAAAAGAACCGACAATGCAATCCCCCAGCTACCAGCGCCTAAAATGGCTATTCTCACAGCGTGCTCCTTATCTTTTTCATTTACTATACTAATATTCGACTTAATTGCCTTACTGATGTGTCCTTCTTCCGGGAGGTCTGAATGATACTCTCACAGGACACCCCTCAAAGTCGTAGTTTTCATAAATTTTATTTATAAGATATCTCTTATACGAGGGAACGACATTTTTAAAATTGGATGCATAAAAGATAAATAAGGGGTATTCGGCCGGACGTTGTTTTCCTGCAAGGATTCTCACATCCTTACCCCCCGATATGGGATGAGGATTCAGACGTGTCCAGTTGTATACTTTATCGCTGAACTCCTTTGAAGGTACCTTGTAATGCATTTTTTCTTTTATCCTGAAAGCCTGCTCCAGAACCATATTAATTCTCAGGCCGGTAAGTGCGGAAATGGAAAGGATCGGCCTATTTCTTAATTCGGCATACTGCTTTTTGACATCAGCGCTCAACCGATCGAATGTTTTTGAATCCTTTTCGACAATGTCCCATTTATTCCATGCTAAAATGGAACCTTTGTTGAATTCGAGTATTTTATCCAGAATTTTCAGGTCCTGTTCTCCCAGCCCGGCAACAGCATCAACAAGCAAAATGCAGACATCACTCCGCTGAATGCTTCCCAGGGCCCGAAGATTTGAATAATATTCAACATTATCTTTTACCTGAGATTTTTTTCGCAAGCCGGCAGTATCGATCAGTACAACCCGGTGATCATTATATGTCAGCTCAGAATCAATTGCATCCCGGGTAGTTCCGGGAGCAGCATCAACAATCATACGATTCTGCCTGAGCAGTTTATTTACCAGTGAAGATTTCCCGGCATTGGGCCGTCCAAGAATAGCAATTTTCAAGGCACTGTCATCTGCCACACCTTGCCCCCGCTTTACTTTATCCAACTTCCGCAAACGATCGACAATTACATCGAGAAGGTCTGCGACACCTTTTCCATGGAGCGCAGAAATCGGCAGCGGATCACCCAGGCCCAGGGAAAAATACAGGTTT
>WJLZ01000145.1 GCA_014728215.1 Chitinivibrionales bacterium | reverse complement strand
GCCTTGAAGGAGGCGTCTCAGACCATTCCATCCGATATGGCGCCAAAAGGTCCACCTGGCTTCCCATCTGCGGGGATTGGGACGGCGACGGGCTGGATGAAATCGGCTTATACAACCCCACGCCCAGCAAATTCTTCCTGAAAAACGACCTGTCCGGCGGTGAGGCGGATATTGTGATCAACTTTGGCCCCTACGGCGGCGGCTGGCTGCCCGGCTCCGGCATATGGGAGACATCGGGCCCGTGAAGCCCGGTTTCCTGAATCTACTGATCATCTGTTTGGGGTAATATGAAAAATTCGAATTATTCTTTACACCTGAAATGTATGGTGTGGGCAGGGGGGGTGTCAAGTTCAAGGTTCAAGGTTCAAGGTTCAATGAATGGAAGCGGTTTGTGCTTTAAAAGCTATATCGGTATATCGGGGTCGGACCAGGATATCGGGGTCGGACCTGATTAACAAACTGATTATAAAATGAATACCTTCAAAACAAGGGCTGTTTTTGGGCCTATATCGATGTTTTTGAGGCCAAAAATGACGATATAGTGATCTTAGCTTTGCCGGCTTACATTACTCAGGGGTTTCTGCATGGATTTTTTGCCAGGGGATGACCTGAATTCCGGAGCGGACAAGTGATTGCGTCCCTCCATAGATCAGGGCTGGATCTTTTGCAGTATTGCCGGCCAGGTCTAGCCATTTCTGAATCCCTTTGAAAAAATCCCGGTTCAAAGTGGCCCCGGATTTTATTTCGATGGGCTGCAGCCTCTGGCCTTTGTCAATCAGCAGGTCGATTTCATTTCCGCTGCGATCTCTCCAGTAATAAACAGGTTCTGAGATACCGGCGTGATAGCGGCTTTTAATGTATTCGCTGATGATGAAGCATTCAAATATTGATCCTCGGAGTGGGTGGGTATTGAGCTGCTCTGAATTCTGAATGGCCAGCAGCCGGGTGCAGAGGCCGGTGTCGAAAAAATAAAGCTTTGGTGATTTGATCAGGCGTTTGTTAAAATTTTGAAAGTGCGGCGGCAGCAGAAAGATCAGAAAGCTGGCTTCAAGCACTGAAATCCACGATTTCGCCGTATTGTGAGTGATGCCGGCATCCGCCGCAAGGTCCGAGAGGTTGAGTATCTGGCCGGTTCTTCCAGCGCAGAGCCTGACAAATCGCCTGAATGTATTAAGATCCCGCACATTAATAAGCTGCCTCACGTCTCGCTCAACATAAGTTTCGATATAATTGTCATACCAGGTGCGGGGTTCGAGATCCCGGTCGTGCACCGGCGGATATAAACCGGTATATAGAACATCGTCGAGAGCCGGCATGTCTTCTGGTTCTGTCCGGTAATATCGCTCTTTTAGAGTAAAGGGCAACAGATGGACAATCGCCATGCGGCCCGCAAGGGATTGGGCAATATTGCTGACAAGGCCGAATTGCTGTGAACCGGTAAGTATAAACCGGCCCATTCGTTTGTCATTATCAACGCGCTCCTGGAGGTATGAAAACAATTCGGGGCAGCGCTGGGCTTCATCAAATACAGCGCCGTCCGGATAGGCTTCCAAAAAGCCACGGGGGTCTTGCGTAGCAAAGTCAAGAATATCAGGGTTTTCCAGGGAGGCGTACGGCCGATCGGGAAACATGCTTTGCATCAATGTGGTTTTACCGGACTGGCGGGGGCCGGAGATCGTAATGACCGGAAAACCTTTACACAATTTTAGGATTGTCTTTTCAGCACTGCGCGGGATCATAGAATGGGCATAATAGTGTTTTTGCGGATTGTCAATGCAATTTACAATCCGCAAAAACACCTGGGAATTCGGAATTAGGGTCGGACCGAGGGATTTACGTGCAATCTCATACATTTGCCTCTCATGGTGCGGGATGCTTACGGGAAAATAGTAAAAGACATATTTTTATGAAACCGATAAACTGAGAAATCTTTCTGGTCAAATGTAACAATATTTCCGACATTGAGTTCTTTTGACAGGGCCACAAGGGTTGCATCCGCAAAGTCCATAGGCAGGTCCTGGTACTTAGCGAGCAAGTTTTTCACCATTTCCAGACTTTCGGTGCTTGCTGGGACCAGGGTGACCGCGCCAGTCAGCACAAAATCGAGCGCGGCCTGCCTTGCCTTTATCGAGAAATCAAGAAGATACAGCACCTCAGTCAGGACTGCTTCCGTCGAAAGGATCTCTCCCTCGTAGTTATTGAGCCATGCCACACATTCTTTGTGGCGCTTTTCACTTTTGTCCAGAAAAGCCACCCACGGCCCGGTATCCAGCAAAACGATCACTGTCCGGATTTATTGATCTTATTCAAAATGTGTTGCCGGTGGCGCTGACCCAGGTCGTTAATACCGCTTTCAGCAATGCCCAGCAGATGGCGCACTTTCTGGTAAGGTTTTCTTTGTCCGCCATCCAGATTTCTTTCAATGTATTCTTTGATTGCCATCCTGGCGATATCGGATTTTTTGAGCCCCGTTGTTTGAGCCAGTTGATTGATTTTTTCACCGTACTCATCGGGTATTCTGATGGTGAGCTGCATGTCCGCCTCCAAATCTGATTTTGTAATCTTTTATAGTCTTTTTGAGTGCGCGTGTCAATTGTGCCCACGAAAAATCGAGTTGTCGAGGGGAGTAGGGAAAGGTTGAGTTGTTGAGGGGTTGAGGGATTAGGGGCGGATTAGGGGGTCGGACCGAATTAACAGTCTGATTATATAATTAATATATTTAAAATGATGGCTATTTTCGGGTCTATATCGATGTTTTTGGGGCCAAAAATGATGATATAGCAAACTCGGCGGCCGATAGGCCTAGCCGACTCAAATGTCGACCAGATT
>WJLZ01000144.1 GCA_014728215.1 Chitinivibrionales bacterium | reverse complement strand
ACCAGCACGAGCCCCCGTTTGCGCATGGCGATATCCAGGATGATTTCGGGAAGGTTCAGGGCTTCGAAGCGTGGCACGTCCGTTTTGATGGATCGGATAGCCAGCGATATGGTTCCGCGCTGCCTGAAGGCATTGACGCGAAAACGACCTACGCCCGAAAGGCCGACCGACATATCGAGTTCGAAAGTATCCACAAAATGCTGGCGCTGGTGTTCATTGGCCAGATCGCTAAATACCTGATCCATATCCTCGGCCGACAGCCGGTCCATATTCAGCCGGTAAAGCTGGCCATTGACGCGGTATACCGGCGGACCGCCGACACGCATATGTAAATCTGAAGCGTTTTTCTCCATCATGCCGCGCAACAGCGCCTGAATATCAATCATACCGGCAACTCGATAAGCTCTTTGGGAAAATGGGTAAGTATCTGCGATCCATCGTCTCTGACAACCGCCATATCTTCGATGCGAACACCGCCAGCTCGCGGGGAGTAGATGCCGGGTTCGACGGTAATCATTATACCATTATGTAAAAGGGTTGTGTCTTTCTTCGCAATGCGGGGATTTTCATGAATCCGTCGACCGACGCCGTGCCCGGTGGCATGGCCAAACTGGTCGCCATAGTTGTGTTTATTGATGTAATCGCGTGCGATTTTGTCGATGTCCCGCGCCCTGACTCCCGCCTTGATGCCGGCCAGTGCTTTTTTTTGTGCCTGGAGAACTATGTTGTACATGCGTCGCTGGAGCCGTGAAGCCTCTCCGCACGTAAATGTTCTTGTCATATCGGAACACAAGCCCTGATGCGTACATCCGAAATCGATCAAGATAATGTCCCTGTGTTTCAGCGTCCGCTTCGAAGGCATGCCGTGGGGGAGTGCTGATCGCGTGCCGAACAAGACAATGGTGTCAAATGAGGGACGTTCGGAACCGGATTCTAAGCAATACTTTTCGAGCCGGGACGCGGCCTCCTGCTCTGATATGCCCGGCCTGAGACGGGGCAGGAGCCTGTTGAGTGCTTGGTCGGCAATGCCGGCAGCTATTCGTGCGGCTTTGATTTCGGTGTCGGATTTGCTGAGAAACAGTCCCGGAATTTCGTTGCGCAATTTGACGATTGTTGCTTTTGAACACTGTTTCTTCAGTCGGTCATATTGGTCGACGGTGAGGAAATTTGATTGCACGCCCAAGCGAGCGCCTTTGCGCAGCAGCTTATTGAGAAAGGTGAAACTGCTTTCTTTGATTTCGAAAAACTGCCACGCGGGATGCTGTTTGCAATGCCCGGTTGCCGCTTTGCGATAGCGAAAATCACTGATGAGTACACTTCGTCGCGATGAAATAAGCGCATGAACGTTGCTTGAGTGAAAACCACTGATATATTCGACATCCGTCGGATCGGAGATGAGAAGGTAGCTCAACTTCTTACTGCGCAAAAGCTCACGGGCGTCGGCTATTCGCTGAGGCTGTTGTTTTTTCATGCATCACCGTGGAGATTAGCTTGACTTTTTCTTCTTAGTCTGCAGATTATCGCGCACCTTCTTTTTAATGCGTACGCCTTTGAGAGGGCGCCGTTCTCTGGCTTTCTTCTTTGTGCGAGAAGGTTGCTTCTTTTTTGGTACAGAGGCAGGGCGCGGAAGGGGTCTGGGCTCGGGTTGCTGTTGCTGTGGCCGCTGATTCTGCTGCTCGGGCGGAAGCTCGGCCAGCTCTTTTTTGATGGCCTCGATTCGATCTATGATTTTCTCGTTGTCGGGATCGCGCTTGAGCAAGCGTTCATATATGGTGAGTGACAGGTGAATTTGGCCCTGTTGATAATAGATTTGTGCCAGGGTAGGCGTTAGTACATGGTCGGGAATCGAATAGGCCGAAGGCTCCGGCACTGGACGTGGAGACGATTGCCGGGGTTGCTCTTCCGGCGTTGCATCAGCAGCAGATGCGTGTTTTGCAGGCTCTTGCTCGGGCGGTTGCGGCGCCGATGTACCGGGAACGGTTTGTTCAGGTGCAGGCTCCTCGGGCAGAAGCTCTTCGGGTAAGACGTCCTTTACTTCTGCGGAATCTGCCGCAGTTTCTGCTCCGGCGAGCGCTTCTTCCCCCGCATACTCCTCTTTCATACCGGAATCTTGCGGCTCTTCGCTCTCATCGGCAACAAGATCCTGCACGGGTTGTTCCAGTTCAACCTGCGATAGATTTGCCAGTTGATCGTCGTCGGTTTCGGTTGATTGTGCATCCTCTCCTTCGAGATTGTAAAAGCCGTCGGGTATGCTGCTATCGGTATCTTCCTCCTCTGCTTCATCCGACTGATAGGCAATTTGATTTTCTAAGAGGAGTAGCGGATACCCCGTAACGACGCGCAATGCCGTACAAGTTGTCCCCCCGCTGCACCCGGTAATACTTGGGGCGTGGCGGTGCGGTTATTTTCAGGGAATCCGGAAGAAGTGCAAGCCTTGTTGCCATGTCTTGCGCAGTCACTGTTGGTGGAAGATGAATAACGGTCTGTGCAGGAATCAACTTATCTGCACGAAAAACAACCGGTCGTATCATGGGATTTAATTGTTCAAGAACATTTGTTGACACACCGGTATAATTAGCCAACACGGATGGTTTCATGTAGTAGCTGAGTGTTATGTCGGTAACAGTCAACCGGGGAGCATAGCGCACTTCATCGAAATAGTCCTGTGGATTATCTGCGATTTCAATGGCGGCAAGAAAGCAGCTGTAAAAATTTTTGGATGCGAATTTAAATGTCCTGCTCTGGTGCCGTTGGATAATGTTTGCAATGTCGCGGGAACCTGTTGCTTTTACCGCACGTTTCATACCATACAAACCGTGATTGTAAGCGGTTATCGCAAGGGGCCATGCTTTCAATTCACGGTAATTATGTGACAGGAGTTTTGCAGCCGATCTTGTGGCAAGTATCGGATCCCGTCGTTCATCGATAGTATAACCGATTTTTAACCCGTAATTTTTCCCGGTCCCCCGCATGAACTGCCACATGCCTGCGGCCCCGACTTTGGAGTAAGCGTACGGATTAAAGGATGACTCGACGTGGGGAAGATATGCCAGGCGAAGTGGAATATCATATTCGGCAAGTATCGCGCGGATAGTATCCAGATAGGCTCCACTGCGGTATATTCCCTCCAGAAAACGTTCTTTCTGCCCCTGCTGAAATCGTATGCGGTCTATTGCCCCACTGATTTCATTTCTATCGGCATAGGTGTCGTATAATCCTATGAGCCATTTCTGACGGTCATTCCAGCTGGATGAATCTGTCAGGTCGGTGCTTTCGATCAACTCGACTATTTCCTGTTTGTATGACCGAATAATATTTCGCCGGGTGCGTCCGGAAGTTTTCCCTGTTGTAACAGTTCCGAATATTACCATAGGGAATTGCTGGTCATGAAGAAGCCCTTCCTCAAGAGAAACCTCGGTGTAAATTTTTTTCCAGAATGTAACATTGTGCTTAATGATTTCCGGAGAGTCAAACGGGTCCGCAATCTCTTTGGCAAAAATATTCAACCAGCAAAGGATACTCATTACAAATACAATATTTTTTCTCACACTGATCCTCACGTAATTATTCAATGGCCTCTAATGTCAAAATACCATGATTGCATCATTATTTCCACAATTGCGACAGGATTCATTCAACAACACCCATTAATTAACCTGTACGTACGTTTTTTTCTGTATATTTAGGGTATTAATCGAAAAAGCTGACCCAAGGACTACGTTTACAGGAGTTCATTATGAAAAAGGCATTGTTCTCTATTCTGATATTGACGGTTTCTATCTGGCCCTACTCTATCCATGATGGGTCTTTTTATAGTAATTATACCAATGAGGCGATGGAATACCGTGTTATCATACCGGCCAGTTATGACAGTATTACCACCAATGGTGGAAAAGTCCCGGTGGTGTATATGCTTCACTGTCTGGGCGGTGACCTCGACTACAACATTAACAGCCATATCGACCTTCTTGAAATGATCGATTCATATGATTTTTTAATCGCAATGGTCTATGACGGTAGCGGTGGTAAGTGGTGGCTTGA
Source organism: Chitinivibrionales bacterium (assembly GCA_014728215.1). Taxonomy (NCBI): domain Bacteria; kingdom Pseudomonadati; phylum Fibrobacterota; class Chitinivibrionia; order Chitinivibrionales; species Chitinivibrionales bacterium. The sequence continues at coordinate 941 of WJLZ01000144.1, read as the reverse complement.
CAGCCCTGTCCGCACATATTCCCAGATGTCATCAGTTATCGGCAAGGAGTTTCCGTTGCTCATAGACTCCGTATTTGTGACCCTGCAATCGCGTGACAACCGTGGTCTTACCGGGCACAGCATGGGTGGATACGGCTCTATGCATAATCTACGTAACCATCCGGACGTGTTCAGTGCAGCATTTTCCAGCAAAGGCATGTGCGACATGATGGGCAGTGGCGCATATTATCATCTTGAAAACCTTTTAGGTGAATACGATACCGACTCCGTAGAATGGCACAAACGCGATCTGGTTACCCAGGCCGATGACTTTAAAGATATCGATATGTCGCTGAAATTTTACAGCGGTGACCTGGATATATTTGGAGAAGAAAACAGAGATTTCAGTGAAAACCTTACCGCCGCAGGTATCACTCATGTGCATTATGATGACAACGCGGAAGGACATTCTCCTATGGGTGCACACAACGTTAAAATCATGCTTGACTTTTTCGATAGCACAATCACAAAACAACCATCCGTAACCCGCACCGGTTTTCGCAGGTTACAGCCGTTACATACCACAAACACGTACGCGGTTGCACTGGCAACATTCCTTCCCCAAACAGCACAGATCACTTTTCACCTTGTAAACGGACGACATGTGCAATATCAGGGAAGAGCCCCCATTTCTTTTACACCGGTTATTTATAAGCATTAAGGGAGAAACAGGAACATGCAATTTAAACTCATCAGTATCATTACCCTGCTGTTAGTACATAATTCTTTTTCACAACACTTTGAATCCAATCCCTTAGTGGGTGTGACACTGCCGATTGGAGCAGAAGTCGGTTTTCTCACAGAAGCCAGTTTGCCATTCACCAGTGTAACTGATAGGCAATTTGATTTTCTAAGAGGAGTATAGTACTCAGCGTTTTTGTGAGCAAAATGATCAACCTGTT
>WJLZ01000143.1 GCA_014728215.1 Chitinivibrionales bacterium | reverse complement strand
GGCCATGACACGGTATGGTATGCCGCAGACCTTTTTTGAAAGATATTTCGTGGCCAACTTTTGTCCGCTCATTTTTTTCGATTCATCGGGTAAAAATATCACACCGGACAAAATTCCGGTTGCCGAACGGAAACCCCTGCTCGATGCATGCAATAAGGCACTTCTCCACACGGTCGAATATCTTAAACCCCGGTATGTCGCTGGAATCGGCCGGTTTGCAGAAAGGCAATGTCGTGAAAGCCTGGCCGGCGCCGAGGTCGTTATCGGCAATATTCCGCATCCCAGTCCCGCAAACCCCCGGGCACGAAAGAACTGGGGAAACCTTGCCGAAAAGGCGCTTGAGAAAATGGGGGTGAAAGTGCGCGTTTTGAAATAGTACCTGATGCTGCGGGTACAGACCTTTTTCACGGAACGTTGTTCCTATATCACCTACTTTCGTCGATCATTACCCTTTTTTCTTCCTCACCCTCCAACATCCGGGTAAATATTTCGTACCAGGATAGCTGTTACATAGGCCAGAACGGCTGCTGCGCCACCGGTGAAAAGGGTTTGAATTCCTGAGGCAAATACCGGGCGCTGAAGGATTTTCCCTTTTGTCATTCCGATGCCGAGGAACGTGAGTGCTGTCAGACCCACACTGAAAGGGAGGGGGACCGAAAAAAGGGGAAGAGGAAGCAGAAAAGGGATGAGCGGGATGATACCGATTACCAGAAAGGTTGTAAAGGTAGCAGCTGCCGAAAGGACAGGTTTTTTCCTTTCTTCGCTTACACCGAGTTCTTCATGGAGCATCGTATCGATCCACACCTGCGGATTTGCGGTAATGGTGGCGACAATTTTTTCCAAAATATCGCCCCTAAAACCCTTGATCCGGAATATCGCCCGGATTTCTTCTTTTTCACCTTCAGGAATTTCACTGACCTGTCGTTCTTCCTGGGCTTTCAGCTTTTTAACCTCATCTTTTTGCGCAGTCTGGGCTTCATAATTACTCACCGCCATACTGAAACCATCGGCCAGAAGATTGGCAAGTCCCAGGACAATTGTGACCATGGGCGCAAATCCACCTCCCCGGGCGCCCGCTACAACCGCAAATGTTGTCACCGCACCATCAATGCCGCCCAGAACCGAGTCACTCAGAACGCTCTCTTTTCTGGTGTGGCGTATGCGTTCCTGGACACGTTCCGGTAGATGCTCGCTTTTGAGCTTTTCCTCACGGCTTTTTCGTACCATCGCTGGGTTTCGCTCCTTATTTTATGTAAAGGAAATTGTTTTACTGCCTTTTTCGCTGAAAGTGAACCGTTCGCCGTCCGCTTCAATGGTAACAGGATTTCCCCAGCCCCCCTCAAAGCATATCCGGAGCGATGTTCGGTTGATAGTCAGGTCCATCCAGTGGCTCCGGTATCGTATGCGGAACGATAATTCGTGCAGGTCTTCCGGGAGGTGAGGATTGATATAGAGAACATCGTCTCTCACTTCCACGCCCGAATAGCAGCGCTGCATGATATCGAGTGTCCCGGCCATAGCTGCAAGGTGGATCCCTTCCGGGGTAGTGCCACCCTGGACATCGCGGAAATCACTGACCAGTGCCTTTTCATAAGCTTTCCATGACGAATCACGGTCGGACCGGGCCTGAACCCAGGAAAAAACCAGGCGGCTGAGGGTGGAACCGTGCGATGTCCGGGAACGGTAGTAATCGATTGCGCGCCGTATGAGATCGGGGTCGAATGGATATTCCAGCCGTTCGAAAAGTGAACGAAGTTCGGCAGAGGAGAACAGGTAAAAAAGCATGAGCACATCGGCCTGCTTGCTTGCCTTATAATTGTTTACCGAATCGTTTTCGCTTTCGAGTATACGATCGAGGCGCAGGTTTTCACCATGTTTAGTCCGGTAGGTTACCCAGTCGAGTTCCTTGAGCTGATCATATCCTTCAAACTGAGCGATAATACCGTCTTCCATAAAAGGAACAAACATTTTTCGGCTGACTTCATCCCAAAGCTGAAGCTCTGCAGGTGAGAGCTGGAGATCTTCACAGAGTTCTTCCCGCCGTGGGGTATCAAGAATGTCGAGGGTCTTTAATGCATATTTCAATACCCATACAGCCATGATGTTGGTGTAGGCGTTGTTGTCGATTCCCTGTCTTTCAGATGATGGATATGCCGTATGATATTCATCGGGTCCGATGACGCCTTTTATTTCGTAGCGTTTTTTATCCGGATTATATTCGGCCAGGGAACACCAGAAACGGGCTATTTCGAGAATAAGCTCTGCGCCGAAAAAGTAAAGAAATTCTTTGTCGTCGGTGGTCTGATAATATTGCTGGATCGAATAGGCGATTGCCGCACCTACATGCCGCTGCAAATGGGTAATATCGGATACCCACCGACCCGACAATGGATTAAGATGAATGCTCTGGCTTTCTTCCCTGCCGTCACTGCCGCTCTGCCAGGGAAACATGGCGCCTTTATAGCCTGCTTCGCGAGCGGCATTCCGTGCTGCGTCAAGACGGCGATACCGGTACATGAGCAATGACCGGGTGAGGACCGGAAGACGGTAATTGAGAAAGGGAAATACAAACAGCTCATCCCACATGATATGGCCACGGTACGCTTCCCCATGAAGGCCCCGTGGAGGAATGCCTGTATCCAGATCGATACTGTTGATCGAAATGGTTTGCAGGAGATGGAATGCATGAAGGTGGAGGATTTTTTGTGTCTGTTTATGATCTTCCACACGGTGGTCGAATCGTTCCCACAGATGTTTCCACGCCCTTTTCTGCATGGTATAAAGAGTGTCGATCCGGGGTGCTTTTACCAGTGAGTTGGTCGATTGATAAATCGATTCACTGGTTGCAACATCCCGGGAAGTATGCAGGCTGACCACTTTTTCCACATAAAGAGGATGATTTTTCCGGCACGAGAGAAAAAGATCCTGGGCGATGTACGCTTCTTCCTGGCGGGTTATCCGTTTCGCTGCGGCCGGAGAATCGTCGGCATCGAACACCTCGGTGCGCGCAGCCTGGGCCAGGTGGATATCCGATTGAACCGTACGCACTTTCAGATAGATGATGTTTTCGGTGCTGTAGCCTGTTTTGAGTGGTTGAAGGTGGTTGCCGTTCAGTTGACGGTACCGTGCTACCAGATTGTTGCTGACCCTGCCGTCAAGGGCCGAACGGATAATAATATCACCCGACCAGTTCAGGGGAGTGAGTCGCCAGCGCAGGGATGCCAGATGCCGCTTACCCATATGAATAAAACGCATGCTTTCAATTCTGGTTTTTCTCCCCCTGTCATCCATGAATTCGTGGATATAGGTGAGAGTGCCGGTTTTGAGGTCGAGAATTTGACGGTAGGTTGTCAGTTCAACCGTATCTGGTGAAAACCAGACCTCATCCTCGGTATAACGGAACGTTAAGGGGAGCCAGTTGGGCCAGTTGACCAGATCTTCATTTTCTATGATCTGTCCCCGGACATTGGATTCCAGACGGTTATAGCCGCCTGGTATATAGGTGCCGGGATAATGGATCGAATCGTCGGTCGTACTCTCATGCGCACCCCGGGTGGCAAAATAGCCGTTTCCCAGGGTGCATAACGCCTCCCGTAAAGGCTCTTCTTCAGGATTATACCCTTCATAGATAAGTTGTCGGTCTGTGGTATTGAAATTTTTATCGATAGACTCCATTATGGTGAGATCCTTTGATAGAAAAATAAATAGTTCAGATTCTTATTATACGCAATTATTATGCCTAAACCCTTCTGAAGTAAATTGCCGGGAAGGTCTCCTCCTGTTCTTTTCAAATACGCAAAGTAGATTCCCGATAGTGGGAAAAAGATGAGAGAAGTACTATGATTTTATTTAAACAGGAGAAGTCGCTCCGGTAGACGAAGGCGGTATGCACGATGGTATACTTTTTGCGTGATTGGTGTTATCGGTTGTGAGTAATATTTGCCCAGGGGTTAAGTATTATCCGAGGGGAAAAGTATTTATCACTAACTTTTCGGAAATTGTCCTGTCCCGGCGTCGTGACTGGAATTACTCGCAGCCTGTCAAAAATAGAGGTGGTGTAGGAGATGGGTGTCATACCCGGGTGATCGAAACGCAATTACAAAAAGTAAAAAGGAGTGTTATATGCTGTTCAATAAAAGTGCCATTGTTTCCGTTTTTACGCAATTGCTGCTTAATGAGGGAATGACGGGAGAGTTTACGCGGAAACATTTTGAAGACTGGTTTTATCATGCCGTTGTTGACGAAAAGAATTCCAATCTGACCAGAAATACAAGGATAGAGCGATATCATGTACTGCGGAGCATGTATGAATGTATCCTGAACAACATTAAGCAGGGAAGGGTTTCCCGCAAGGCGGTGGTGAGTGCTATTGACAAACTGATCTCACCGGCTATTCTTGGATATTCCAAAAATACGGTTGGTCAAAGATATACAAAGGAACATAACGTTCCGCCGCCCTATTTCATGGTGCTGAGCCCCACACAGCGTTGCAATCTCAACTGTGCCGGTTGTTATGCATCTTCATTGCCCGGAACGCAGCAGACACTGGAATGGCCCGTCGTCGAGCGGATTATTTCCGAAGCCCACAATCTGATGGGAATGCGGTTTTTTGTCATTTCAGGAGGTGAGCCGCTGCTGTACGAGAGTGAGGGGAAAAAGATTTTCGATCTTGCCGAACAGTTCAACTCCGATGCCTATTTTCTGATGTACACCAATGGAACACTTATCACTAACGATATCGCCCGTCGTCTGGCCGACCTTGGTAATCTCACTCCTGCGGTATCACTTGAAGGTTTCGAAGACCAGACCGACAAGCGCAGGGGTAAAGGAACCTACGGTAAAATCATGAACGCCTTTGAAAAGCTCTGTCACCAGGGCGTGCCTTTCGGTATTTCGGTAACAGTTACCCCTGAAAATATCGATCTGATGCTGTCGGACAGATTCTACGAGTACTGCTTTGATACGCTCGGAGCAACCTATATGTGGATGTTTCATTATATGCCGATCGGACGGGAGTTCGCTCCTCATCACATGATCACGCCGGAGCAGCGGTTTGAACTCTTTAAAAAATGTAAAAAGGTCATCCGGGAGCATCCGTGGTTTATCGCCGATTTCTGGAACAGTGCGCACGCGTCACGGGGATGTATCTCCTGTGCCAAAGGCGGTAACGGGTATTTCTATATCGACTGGAACGGCAATATCATGCCCTGTGTCTTTGTCCCCTATTTCAAGGATAATGTCCGTAATCTCTATGCTCAAAACAAGACCCTGGTTGATGCCCTCTTTTCTGATTTCTTTGCCGGTGGAAGAAGCTGGCAGCAGCGGTATATCGATCGCAAAGAAAATCTGCTCAGGCCCTGTCTGTTCAGAGACCATCATGGCGAATTCATGGACATCGCACAGGGCTGTAATGTAAAGCCCCAGGATGACGCTGCCCGGCATGCGATGGAAGATACCGGCTATCATGCTGCGCTGGAAGATTTCGGGAGTCGTCTCGCCGAATTAACCGATGCCTACTGGCGGGAGTATTTTGTCGAATCCGGAGAAACTTCGGGTGATAACAAAAACAAGGCAGCTGACAGAACATAAACTGTTACGCTGTATTTCCATCCCTTTCCAAAATCTTTGACTCCCTCTTCACCGCACATTGTTTGCAAAAAGAAGAGCTTTTTTCGTCAACTTCGGCCAGGGTCAATGAGAAACGCATGACACAATCGGGGTTATTGCAATGATCGAGACCCCAGTTGTGGCCGAGTTCATGGAGTGCTTCTTTCAGAATACGATTATCAATGGTTTTCGGGTCCGGGCGGCGGCCGGCAATGCCTGCACGAAGGCGGGGGAGTGCAATCAGCGCTTCCCGTCCGCCCCGGGTTGCAAGGCCAAACACAAAATTGAGACTCTCCACATAGCAATCCCCTTCGACAAGACCAAGCACTCGGCCGGTTTCCCGGTTCCGGTATCCACACAGCATATCTAAAAGAGGGCCACCCCGATACTGCCGTCGTCGGGGATTATACGCCTTATCGGGCAGGTCGATCTCTCCCAGAACGACAACACTACCGAACTACCGATATCCCTTTCTTCAAGATCTGTCTTAAGGCGGTTAATCAATTGCCGATCAACCGGTCCCATGCTTACAAGGCCGATATCAGTTTTCATAGAACTCATCCTCAACTTTGACAGTAGTTTATTACATCACCGGATAACGGAATTCGCAATTGTTATACCAATCTTTGAAAGTGGTGGAGTTATTATCGGGCAGAATTAGAAGTCTTCCGGTGATTGGGGCTGCCTTTTTCAAATTCGCAAACATCTTTCTTGAAAATGCGAAAAAAATGGAGAGACCGTGATTTGGGGGTAGGGAACCGATGGTTCCGAATTCAGGGAAAACCGGTGAGGTGATGATGGAATAGAGGGCCGTGGCATAATATTTGCGCTTGCTTCAAGGAAAATACAAGCGCCTTTTTATCAAATACAGACCGGTTATGGGTTTGGTTGTTGTTTTCAGTGATGCGGTAGATAAAAATACGCCGCAGGGTAATCAATTGAAAGGAGATTGTCATAATGCCCGAATTTGTAAATCCGTTCACAGGGTTGGTCCCCGACAGGAAAATCACCACAAGAGAGCTGCTCCGGGGCCTGAGGCTTTCGTTGAGCGCGGAAGAAGAAGCTACACATTTATATGAAGCGCTGGCCGATGCCACCGATAATCCTCTGGCCAAAGCAGTCCTTCAGGATGTCGCCAATGAAGAACGAGTCCATAAAGGCGAATTTCAACGCCTGATCAGTATTCTTGCCGGCGATGAGCAGGGATATATGGAGGAAGGCGCTGAGGAGGTCGATGAGATGAGAGAGAGTCTGAGCAAGGGTGAAAAGCCTGTGGATAATGAAGAATCAAAGGAAGAATCAAAAACGATCCCGACAATCGGGGATCTTAAAAGCAGATCCTAGGAGGCATAGATGAGCGAAAAATTTTTAATGAGAGACGATGCCCCGTTCGGCGATAAGGTATGGGAGCTGATCGACAGGATTGTGGCAAAATCGGCTGAAGCTGAATTGAGCGCCCGGCGCGTGCTGGCAACAATCGGACCCTATGGGCTAGGATTTAAATCACTCCCCTCCGGAGAAAGTCCCCTCGAACGCGACAGCGATGAAGAGACAAGCGTGACCGCCGACTGTTCTATACCGGTCCCGCTGATTTCCACTTCATTCACCATTTCGGCACGGGATATCGATACGTATGAGCGCTATGGATTACCCATGAACATGAGAAATGTTGTTCAGGCTGCTCAGCGGTGTGCTCGTAAGGAAGACCGGCTGCTGTATTACGGATCGCAGAGCCTTGGTTCCAAAGGACTGTTGAATTCGGATGGGGTGCAGTCGGTGAGTCTTAAAGAATGGAAACAGGTTGGAGATGGTGTTCATGATGTCATGAAAGCGATCGAGAAACTCGACAATGCAGGACACCACGGTCCCTATATTCTTGCCCTTGATCCTGCCCGGTATACCGCACTTTTCGAACGGTATCCCCAGGGGAATGTCCTTGAAATAGACCATATGCGTCAGATGCTTGGTGGGAATGTAGTTAAAGCCGCATCAGTTGACCGTGGAGGAGTCCTTCTGGCCGAGGGAATGCAGTATGCCTCAATTATGCTCGGTCAGGATATAATGACCGCTTTTGAAGGACCTGAAGGAAGAAACTATACATTTATTTTATCGGAAAGCCTTGCCTTACGCTTAAATGTCCCATCGGCAGTATGCCGTTTGCAGGCGTCGGGTAAGACGCCCTGAATTTCATCACCATAAAATTTGGAGGTAGTTAATGGAAGCTACAATGGAAACGTACAGTGACCTGTTTCAGAGTGCAGATTGGAAAACCGAAAAACATGTGCCGGTAATCGAAGCTCCCGACAGCGGAAAAAAGAGCGAGTATATTCAGGTAAATGTGACTATCGGTAAAGAAGTTGCTCATCCCAACAAAACTGAGCACCATATCCGATGGATCGGTGTGTACTTTCATCCGGAGGGAAGCAAGTTCCCCTATGAGATCGGCAAGGTTGAATTTGCCGCCCATGGAGCTTCAACTGAAGGTCCCGACACCAGCGGTGTGTATACGCATCATGGTGCATCCGTGAGTTTTAAAGCCGATAAACCCGGTACGATCCTTGCATCGAGTTACTGCAACATTCACGGATTGTGGCAGAATTCAAAGAAAATCGATATTTCGTAAGGTATAACGGTTAAGGTTGATGAAGGGTGTTGGATTTGAGATCACGATTTCAGATCGGGAACCAAAATTGCCGTTTCTGATCCGAATTCGTGATCTCTTATCCTCTCCTTAACTCTATGAAACGATACACCCATGATAGCATGGAGATGAGAGCGTTTTCTATCAACGGGGTTTGCAAATTTTTGAACTGAGACTTTTCACCCTCCAAGGGAGTTTTATCATGGCTAAAGAAATGTATAAATATGTAATAGTAGGCGGCGGTCTGGCCGGTATTTCAGCAGCAAAGGGTATTCGCACCATCGACGCTGAAGGTTCAATCCTTCTGATCGGGGCCGAAAAACACCTTCCTTATCATCGGCCTCCGCTCACTAAATCATTATGGAGCAAGACCAAAAGTATTGATGACATTTTTGTTGAAGATTTTTCGTTTTACGGCGATAAGCAGGTAGCGACAAAGCTTGGCGTTACCATAACGCAATGTGATGCGCAGAATAAAACGATCAGCGACAGTTCCGGAAATCAGGTCGGCTATGAAAAGCTTCTCCTTGCAACAGGAGGTATACCGAAAAAACTGTCCATACCCGGAGGGGATGATCCGGAAATCTGCTATTATCGGTATCTTGACGATTACAAGCGGATTCGCGATCTTGCAAAAGAAGGAACCCGGGTGGTGGTGATCGGCGGTGGATTTATCGGTTCGGAAATTGCGGCATCTCTCAGCCAGCAGAACCTTGCCGTGACTATGGTGTTTCCCGAAGATTACATGTGCGGGCGTGTTTTTCCCGAATCACTGGGTACGACTGTTTTGCGTAAATATCAGGAAAACGGAATCAGGATCGATGCCGGTGATATCCCGACCGCCATTGAACGCAAAGACAAACTCTTCATAACAACTACCAAAAAAGGGAAGCGTTACGAAAGTGAAATCGTCATTGCAGGAATCGGAATCACCCCTGCGATTGCGATAGCTGAAAATGCCGGTCTCGCTCTCGAAAACGGGATAATTGTTAATGGATATTTTCAGACCTCTAATCCGGATATATACGCAGTCGGTGATAATACCAATTTCCACTATCCCGCCCTGAATTCACGCCGTCGGATCGAACATTGGGATGCTGCAATGACCCAGGGCGAGCATGCAGGCAAAAACATGGCTGGCAGTAAGGAACCATTTACTTATCTGCCCTACTTCTTTTCCGATCTCTTTGATTTCGGCTATGAAGCGGTCGGCGAAACCGATCCTTCATTGGAAACAGTCTCCGACTGGCAAAAGGAAAACCAGATCGGTATCATCTACTACCTCAAAGACAATCGGGTAAGGGGTGCCATGATGTGCAATGTATGGAACAAACTCGATGCAGCCCGTGAACTCATCGAATCCCATCAGGAAATGACCGAACCGCAGTTGCAGGAGGCGATTAAGTAGGGTAAGAAAGAATAATGGATAAGGATGGTGGATTAAGGTAATCGACCTGACCGCTCAATGGTATGGCCATTAGGCCATGAACTGATAATTATTTCGGATTTCGAATTTCGGATTTCGAGTTTTCCCCCCAGGAGGTGTTTATGTTGCGCCGAGCAACAGAATTTTTCGGTATTATCGTGCAATGCAGTGATGGAGATGTTGGTACAGTAAAAGATCTCTATTTTGATGAAGAAGAATGGAATATGCGTTATATCGCTATTCAGATTGAAGAGCCCATTGAAGCGCGGACCGCGCTGGTTGCCATTACTGCCCTGGGAAGTTTTGACTGGGATAACAGGATTTTAAAACTGCCCTTAACCCGGGAAAAGGTATATAACAGTCCTGAAACCGATGTTGACTTACCGATCAGCCGGGAGTATGAAATGGCCTTGCATCGGTATTACGAATGGCCCGTCTACTGGGGACAGTCATCGTTTATGGATACCCCGCGAGTGAAGAAAATGGATGAGACAGGAATTCCCTATGAGGACGGTACGAGGGGTGTCGATGAGGAACGGGAGGCGCCCGATGCCTATAATTACGATGAAGGTGATTATGGGGCCGCTCAGACACTTGCTTCCGGTGAACCTGAAGACGAGGAAATGAGAGAGCTGGAATTTGCCGAACCTTCCGAAGAACGCTCCTATTCGGCATCGATTCACAGTGCCGGACGGATCAGGGAGTATACGATTCTTACCACCGATGAACAGGGAGCTGCCTGCAATGATGTTTTAATTGACGACAGCGACTGGTCGGTGCGCTACCTGATCGCAAAACCGCCTCAGAAAGTAAAAGAAAAATATATCCTCCTTCCGGTCGGGCATATAAGCGATTTCCGCTCCGCCACATCCGAAATCGAACTTACCCTGTCGAATGATGACTTGCAGAAATCGCCTGCCTACGATGAAAAAGAAGGTACGGATGTCTATGAGCGCAAACTGTATGCATTCTATGATGAGCGCGGGTTGACCTGAGAGGGTATTATCGTGTACTGAGTTCGTTGATAACATCCACCACACCCATCGAATGACCAGCGATGCTCTGGACGGCAATGCGCTGCTGTCGGTCGGGAATCTTTCCCTGCAATTTGACAATACCGTCGGTTACCGATACCTCAATCTCCCTCTGATCGATTGTTTTGTCTCGCTTGAGCGCCTCGGTTATCGATTGTGCGATCTCCCTGTCGCTCAGGGATCTGCGGGGGTTTACATTGAGATGGTTACCGACCGAAAGAACACCGGTCACATCAAGGACCAGTTCTTCAACCCTCGATTTTTTCCAGTAGGCATCAACTTCACCATTGAGCACGGCCGTTCCTCCACGCATTTCAACGCTGATCCGTTTTGCGTCGATATTGGGGTTCCACAGGAGGGTCCGTTCGATTTCTCTCTGGACCACTTCACCGCTGGGGAGTTCGGTGGTTTGGGGGTATTCGATAGTCAATTCATTGTCTACCGATTTTACGCCTTCAACAACCCAAGCATCGTATTCCGCCGAAGCCCGGGCCAGTGCTGAGGGGACTGAACCTGAAAGACGAACTGTTTCATCGGCTATTTCGACGGTAACGTGCGATGCATCAACACGCTGGTCCCAGTAGAGATGGTCGATAATGCTTCTTTTGATGGTCTCACTTTCCAAGATAAACCTCCCTTTAGAGAAATACATTTTTAAAATATCTACACTGCTTCTACATTGATGCAAAGAATATGCCAACGTCTCACCAAAGGTCGATATTGGTCTGGTTTTTGCTGTTCTTTGTAGATCTACTTAGCTCGGCAGTTCTGTAAAAGCCGGCATTTGGCAAACGATCAGTATCAATGCAAGTGAAAGGTAATCTTCAAATGGCTTCATCCGGCATCCAAATCATCAAAGAAACATCAGCGCTTCTGGTAGTCGATATGCAACCCGATTTTTTGCCCGGAGGCCTTCTGGGAGTTGATGGGGGAGATCAGATTCTGGCCCCTGTCAGTCGTATAATGCAATCTGGGTGGTTTTCTCTTATTGTGGCAACACAGGACTGGCATCCTGAAGGGCATATCTCATTCGCCTCTCGTCACGAAGGAAAAAATCCTCTTGAAAGTATCGAATTGTACGGCCATGAACAAACACTGTGGCCCGACCACTGTGTTCAGGGTAGCAAGGGTGCCGACATGCATCCTGAGCTTCCCTGGAACAATGTATTGGCATTTATTCGCAAAGGTGAGAATCCGGCGGTGGATTCTTACAGCGGATTTCGCAATAACTGGGCTCCCAATGGCTCCCGTCCCAAAACAGGACTGGCCGGCTACCTGCGTGAACGGGGTATCGAGACAGTCTATATTTGCGGACTTGCCCGTGATGTCTGCGTACGCTGGACTTCCGAGGATGCTGCCGATGAAGGCTTTGCTACCGTGTTGTTATGGGACTTAAGCCGCTCGGTTAACCCGCAGGCTGATAATCAGTTGCAAAAGGAGCTTAAACACAAAAAGGTAACTATCGTTGAATCCTCGACGCTGGAACTCTGATCCTGCGTCGTTTATTATCACTTCATAAAAAGGAGGAAGAAAATGCATTTCTTGGAAAAAGGTGTTTTTTCGGCAGTAACAATCGCTCTGTTTTTTACCGCTTGTGATGAAGGCACGCCGCAAGGAGGCGCCGCCGAATCTCAGGCTGCTCAAACAATGTCACCCGAGGTAATGTCTGCGGTCGCTGTCCTTCACCCGACCGAAGGCAATGATGTCCGCAGCACGGTGCAATTCGAGAAGATCAACAACGCGATTCGGGTACAGGGCGAGGTTACCGGATTAGAACCCGGCAAACATGGCTTTCATGTGCATGAATATGGCGACTGTTCTGCCGATGATGCTACTTCTGCCGGAGGACACTACGCACCGCGCGGAATGCCCCACGGCGCTCCTACCGATTCTCTCCGGCATGTGGGCGACCTTGGCAATATCGAGGCAAACCAGCAGGGAATGGCAACGTTTGAGTTTATCGATTCGGTCATCGCACTGAACGGAGAATATTCCATTATTGGACGGGCACTCGTGGTCCATGTCAATCCCGATGACCTGGAATCACAGCCCACCGGTAATGCCGGCCCCCGTGTGGCCTGCGGCGTTATCGGTATCGCAGAAACAAAAACGGAATAAGTCCATGAATACACCTTTTTTTCATTGTGCAAATTGTGCACCGTTATTGTATCTGTGGTGCCGAGTACGTAACAGAAAGAGCTTACTATGTTTCCGCTTCGAGACGATAACCCGACAATCCATACCCCGGTCATTACTTATGTGATTATCGGAATCAATGCGGCCGTATGGATACTGATTCAGGGGCTGGGTACACAACCAGCCCTTATCAAATCGGTATGTAACTACGGGCTCATTCCCGGTGAACTTCTCGGCACGGTCCCGGCAGGAACTCAGATTCCTATCAGCAAAGGGGTGGCCTGTACGATCGACCGTTCTCCCGACTGGTTTACTCTTGTTTCCTCGATGTTTATGCATGGTGGATGGCTTCACATTATCGGCAACATGTGGTTTCTGTGGGTATTTGGTGATAATATTGAAGATACCTTTGGTAAGGTTAAATACATTATTGTTTATCTTCTTTCGGGTCTTGTCGCCGCCGGCGCGCAGATTATGATAAATCCATCAAGCACTATCCCCATGGTAGGGGCATCAGGAGCAATAGGAGGTATTATGGGCGCCTATGCCGTACTCTTTCCCCGTGCGCGGGTCGAAATGCTTGTGTTCCTGGGATTTTTTATAACCCGTATCGATGTGCCGGCCATTTTTATGCTCGGATACTGGTTTTTTATCCAACTTATCTCCGCACTGCCCACAATCGGCACCGCCACCGGTGGTGTTGCTTTCTGGGCTCATATCGGGGGGTTCCTCGCCGGAATCGCATCAGTCTATGTTCTCGGAATCAAACAAAAGCAAAAACAAGATCGCGGATAACCACGGGACAGCTCATTGTCTCCTCTCGAGGGTGTCCAGCGAAGCGGGGCTTCCGCTTACTTACGACGCAGTTCATCCTCATGCTCTTTACACATTGTCCCATATATCCGTAATCGTCCTGCTGGTAGCTTCGATGTCGGCCCAGAGGCGGGCTCGGTGTTTGGAGGCACGGTGTTCTATGCCGTGGGGAATATCCTGATAGAGCACCGATGACTCCGGGAGAACTTTTCCATTTCGCATAACGGACTCATACATGCAAGTGCAGAGTATACGGATATAGTCTTCCGAAGCCCGGCTTTTTCCGAATTCGAATTTAATTATTTTCTCCCTGTTACCTTCACGCACGTGCATGTCGGGATAGAATGCAACAATGATATCATCGAGCATAAGATGAAAGTTCATGCTATCGAGGAGTTCATAGTTCCTGTTGCCGAAGTTTTGGGCATAGGACCTGAGAACATCGGCATTGTGCAGGAGACGGGATTGGGTATTGCCGATGTTTCCCGATGCAAGGCGTTGGAGATGTTCCCCCTGCATGTGCAGCCAGCCGGGTTCTTCCCCAAGACGGTGAAAAGCTTTGATCGTATAACGGCATTCTTCATAGTAAATGATCCTCACACCCGGTTCGCCGGGCCGGGGGTGCTTGTAGGAACTGAGAAGCTTCCGTTGTGTCCGGGGCGAGGCGGTTACGAGATTTACAAACCCCTTAAGTGAAAATGTCTTGGGATATCTTTCGGGCGCAATAAACCGCTCCTCGGCAGCCGGGGACTTCACGATCTGTGGAAATGAAAGATGACCTGGTTGTCGTTGCTGCATAGTGCCTTCCTTTCTGAAATCGGCGTTCCTTACTCCTGCAAACAGTATGCCGGTTTCGTGGTTTTCCACTTTAAAAAAGGGTGAAAGAGTGGAGTCGGCGGATTTCCGCTTTCGCAAATGAATCGCAGGAACGCAAAACAACTTTTAGTAAAGGGGAAATCGGCAGTGAAATATGAGCGTATGGGTGTGGCATATACTTTGCGTTTTACGAAACTGTAATGGAGAGTATTTGCAATCACCAAGGAGTCGGCTCTTGCAGGGGGAGTCCATGTTTCCAATTCGCGATAATAATCCGACTTTAAAGAAGCCGATTGTGACGTGGATAATCATTGGTATCAATTGTTTTATATGGGGTGCGGTTCAGCGGTTCGGCGCCCATCCATTTCTCATAAAATCAATATGCAATTTTGGTCTCATTCCCGGAGAGCTTCTGGGTACCGCCGCTCCCGGGACAATCATTCCGGTCAGCAGAACGTTTGGATGCATGATCGGAGAGTCGCCCAACTGGTCCACCCTTTTTTCATCCATGTTTCTCCATGCGGGATGGCTTCATATAATCAGTAACATGTGGTTTCTGTGGATATTCGGGGATAATGTTGAAGATGCTTTTGGGCGGTTTAAATTCATACTGGTCTATCTTCTCTCCGGTCTTATCGCCGCGGCCGCGCAATTGACAATCACTCCATCGAGTGTTGTTCCCATGGTGGGCGCTTCGGGTGCAATAGGAGGGGTAATGGGGGCCTATGCGATACTCTATCCCCGGGCCAAAATAGAAATTTTGATTTTTCTGGGATTTTATGTTGCCCGTATCGATATCCCTGCCATTTTCGTTTTGGGATACTGGTTTATGCTCCAGCTCTTTTCTGCACTGCCGACAATCGGGATGGACGGCGGCGGGGGCGTGGCGTTCTGGGCCCATATCGGCGGATTTCTGATGGGTATCGCAACCGTAAACTTTTTCCGTGTCAGGCCCCGGCCCCGGAGAAAATGGCAATAGGAGCAGGTACCAACCTGTTCCGGTCGAGCGGGAAGGAGAAACCTATGACTTGAACAGCACATCAACCATAAGGAAGAGCGTATGCACACGATATCGAAACCATCAGCCAGTCTTCCTCAATCAATCCTTGCTCATTGGCTTCCTGAAATTTTTATTCTGTTCTTCCTGTTCCAGAATGTCCTGTCGGCTCATGGTGGTTGTGACGGCGAGTGGAGTGTTGAAAAAATTACCTTTACCGGCAATTCAGTACTGGGGAGACAGCAGTTGTTGAAACATATGACAACACTGCCATCGCGATTCTGGAAATGCCGCCGGTTTTCCTTTCTGCAGCTGATGGATGACCTCGATTCGATTAAAGCGGTATATTACGACCGGGGATATCTCGATGCCGACATTCGACTGGATACGATATACCGTGATACTTCCGAAATGGAAGTGGCGATTACAATTGCGATCGAGGAGAATTCCCGGATCGCCGTTGATTCGCTATGGGTGAGCGGTAATACCCTTTTTCCCGATTCGGTACTGAAGCAGCAGTTTGAGGTAACGACGGGTGATTTGTTGGTCCCCTCGGAGCTTCGTGACGATGCCGGACGGTTGCGTGAATTTTATACCGGTGAAGGCTATCTCTTTGCAGAGGTGGACCATTATTTCGAACGCATGCCCGGGGATGAGGGGGGCACGGTTGTTTTTGCCGTCGAACCGGGACCAATCGTGCGTGCGGGAACAATCGATATCACCGGCCTCAATAAAGTACGGCCTTCAGTGATCGACCGCAGCCTGTTGTTTGAGCCCGGTGATACATTAACTTCCGAAAAGCTGGAACAGTCGCAGCGGCGGCTGAATACAACCGGCCTGTTCGACTGGATTGCCGTCGAAGCAGAAGACACCCTGGTTGCTCCCTACAGGGTCGATATCGTGTATGCTCCGGTGTATGTTGAGCTGGAAGAGACCGAGATGCTGAAATACCGTCTCAGCGGGGGATGGGAGCAGTTTGCAGGATACGGTGTCACCGGAGCCATCCTCTATGCCAATCTCTTCGGCAGAGGACACGCGATCGCTCTGAATATCGATGCGGCCACCGAATTTCAGAATCTTCAGCTCCAGTACTCCTTTCCCCTTCTCACGGTACCGTTTTTTCTGGTCGATATCGAATTATTTCTGGGGCGGCGGGACAGGATCAACTACGAAGGCGCCTTTACCGGCGGCCGTATCGGGATGAGTATGTATCCTGCACAACGGACTCGATTGCAGTGGTGGACACGATTTGAGAATGGAAACAGTATCGACCCCGCGGGACCCGCGGATATACAGAGTGTCAATCGATTTCTGGCTGTGGGAACAGGAATCGATTTCGAGTCCCGCCGCACTACCGTGGGATTCGCCCGTTCGGGATTGGCTCTTCAGATGGATACTGAACTTGCCGGACCGTTGAAAGATGAAAGCAGCGGGTTCTGGAAAAGCTGGATTGATGCCCAGTCGTTTATGCCGCTTTTTCGATCATCATGGACCCTTATATCACGTGTCAATTCCGGAATCGCTCTGTCCGCTTTTACCGCTTCCGATAGAATACCAACCCAGGAACGGTTTGTCATAGGCCAGAACCGGATCCGTACTGTCAGAGGATATGATCGTGAGGATCTCTCGCCGAAAAACGAGACGGGTAATGTGGTAGGGGGTAATCTTGCACTGGTCGTTACCCCCGTGGAGATTGCTTTTCCTATTTACAAATGGGTTCGAGGCGCGGTTTTCGGCGATGTCGGCTATGTCTGGCCCAAAGTCGATTCTTTTTCTCCCGGCGATATGCAGTGGGGTGTCGGAGCTGGGATACGGGTAACCCTGGCCATGGGCACGGTCGGGTTGGACTATGGTGTGCCACTCAACGATGAAAAGGATGGAATGATTCATTTATCGGTTGATGTCCCGGTTATTCGGTGATACTCAGGAGATGTAATGATTTCCGGCACGATTGGCACATCAATTGCTTTAATGATAGTATGCAGGCACTAATATGCAGGCATTATTGTAAACTAAACGAAGGGAGGTCTCCATGAAATGGAGTAAAGCAATTTATGCTGGAGTCCTGGGTGGTTTGGTAATGACCATCATCCTGGCTATAGTACGTGCCATTGATATCCCGGTAAATTTGAGTATGTTGCTTGGTACCCTGTTCGGACTTGAGCCGAGTGTCGGTACATGGATCGTTGGATTTATCGTTCACCTGGTCATCTCCGGGCTCATTGCTCTGGGTTATGGATGGGCATTTGAGCATGCCGTTCATCATGCGGGTACCTGGACCGGGGCTGCACTTTCGGGAATTCATATTATTCTCGGCGGGCTGCTTTTGGGCGTGATACCGGCACTCCATCCGATGGTCCCCGGAACAATGAATGCGCCGGGAATATTCATGTCCAATCTGGGAACTGTTGGAGTTGTCGCCTTTATCGTTCTCCATGTCATTTACGGCATGATCGTGGGTGGTTTGTATGGTGAAGTACTCCATAAGGCTCCTGCTGCAGGACGAGCGCCGGAAGCGCATGCACCTGCACGGTAAGGATGATAAGCACGGGGCAGGCCCGCAGTATCGATTTTCATGCCGCGGATGTCTACCTCGAGGCTTATCAAGGAAATAACTTTTTTGATCGCTCCGGTTTGTGAAAACAGGAAAAAAGGAAATGTTGACACATGGTATCACGAAGCAGGAACGGTATGAGATTATGTGAATGATACTCGATTTGAAAATGGGACATGCCGTTTAAAGGAAGGAATAATGATGATGATAAGCGCTGAAAACATCAACGGGTCGGCACGAGTACCGGATGATGAAGAGCTGATGTTCGAGCTTCTCGAAGAAAAGCCGCTCTCCGTGGATATTGTGTCGGCATTTGCAGGCGATCGTGAACTTAATCATGATGAAATGGCGGAGATCGAGCGAAAACGGGATGAACAGGGGATAGTCTTTTTCTCCGAACTTCTCTATGCGGTTACTCACCAGGTATTCCGGCCCGAGACGGCAAAAGATCTCTGGTACAGAATTCTGCGACATAAATACGAGATGTCGACACTGGTCCGCAGGAATATTAAAATTACAGTCGCAGCACTCGACTATCTCTCCAACGTCTCTAATTTGGTCGGCTCCGCCACATTTGTCAGCGAACAACAGTTTAGAGATTTCGTACGGCTTTCCAGTCACGATGGACTTACGGGGCTTTACAATCATTCGTATTGTTTTCAGCGCCTCGATATCGAAATGAAACGGTATGACCGCTATGGTGATACCGTTTCATTGATGATGATTGATATTGACAATTTCAAGCAATTGAACGATCAGTACGGTCATCCAGAGGGAGATATTGTCTTGTGTAAACTGGGGCGATTCCTCGATGCCGAGACCCGGGAATGTGATACCTGCTGCCGGTATGGAGGAGAAGAATTTGTGGTTATCCTTCCCTCAACCGATATCCTTCATGCCGCAGCCCTGGCCCGACGGCTCCGTGAGCGGGTGGAAGAAAATTTAAGTAATCACCCCTCTATTACTATCAGTATCGGTGTTGCCTCCTGCGGCAACGGTATTACCTCCTCCGATGCCCTGGTTAAAAAGGCCGATGTCGCCTTGTATAAAGCCAAGCGGGAGGGGAGGAATATGGTGGTGGTGAGTTCGTGAAAAAATAAATATTGAAGGGGTTATTCCCCTTATTTTACACTATATCAACAAAGCGCATAAAATAAAATCCCCAGCTTTGCAGAATGCAGATTATGCTTTCGGTAGCATCGGGAATCCAGCTCCGGTTGTATTTCGGACGAGAATCTTTATTCCGAAAGACTTTTCCATCATGAAGGACGATGATTCCGCCATTCTGATAAATAATACCATCAATATTCCTTCTAATAACCGTATCCATGTTCTTGCCGATTAATGAAAAGTGTGCCTTAATATTGTGCTTTTTTAATGTAGATAGCAGCCGCTCGGTGGTTGAGTTTTCGCTATTCGGGCCGTCATCAAAGGTCAAAATAACTGCTTTGGGAGGCAGTCGAAGTTGAGCATTTGATCGAATAATCGTAGCGGAGCCCAGGAAAGGAGCCAATTTAATCTGCGCTTCAATAAAAGATAAAAATGACATACGATAATTTCCATGGTGATAAATAATCGTTTTTGCTTATGCTCATATTCCTGCTTATACCGTTATGCTGATATAAATACTCTTTAGCAATTTATAGACCACTATTGCAGAGAGTAAACTGAATTATGAATGGGGATGAGGCTTGATATACATGTAATAATATGGAAGGGGTTTCCACCCCTTGAACCCCACGTTGAAAATGCTTTTTAATAGCTATGCGCCCTGTGGCGCATAGGAAGAATGGTTTGGGCGGGAATTTTTGGGATACAGTACTACCGAATAAATACTGTACGGTTGCTGCTAAAGATCAAATATTTCCTGCCTTATGATAATAAAACCGGAAAAGTCACAACTCCAATGTTTAATTAATTAGAACCTGTAATTGATTTCAAAGCCGCTTGCAACAAGTTCTTTGCTTAGTGCCGGTGTAATTGAAACAGCGATTTTCCTGTGCGGCGTATATTGGATATTAAAGGGAGAGAGCTCAAATCCAAAATCTGAACGTATATAGTTGTTCTTTTTATTAGAAGCAAACTTATAAATGGAATCCCGGGAATGCAGAGCGTTTCGAAGTG
Source organism: Chitinivibrionales bacterium (assembly GCA_014728215.1). NCBI lineage: Bacteria > Pseudomonadati > Fibrobacterota > Chitinivibrionia > Chitinivibrionales > Chitinivibrionales bacterium. Next base: position 34,246 of record WJLZ01000143.1, on the reverse strand, counting down.
CTTTATTAGTATGGAAATTCCCGAGATAAATCCCTGATTTGGTATTTCCAAATGATTTTTCTGCGGCAATAAATGGTTCTAAAGAACTAAAAATGCCGCTAACATTATCATACATCGTAGGAGGGTGCCATACATAATTGGGACTGTTATTATGATTTTTTAAGAAGCCTGTTGCAATATTCAGAACAGAAGAATCATTACGGTAGCCTGGATATCGAACCGAAGAAGAAAATCGAGCAATTGAATCACACAGGTTTAATCCCGGTGGAACGATTGTATCCAATTGAGTCATTGCGTATTCAGCATTAGCAGGCAACAAAAGAAAGGCAAATACCAGTGGGGCAATAATAAAATATTTTATACTCATAATAAAATATCCTTCTAATTTAAATGATTTGAAAGTTTTTCACATAGCGGTTTAAATCAGTTTCTACAACAACGGCATACATACCCATGCCTAAAATCCCATGGTTTTGAAAAGTAATAATATTTATTGAATTGAAATCATTAATACTTAACTGATGGACGAGTCTTCCTTTAAGATCATATATTTTTACGCTTTTTACCTTTTCTTTGCTCGGTATCAATAGCTTAAACGAACCGTTGCAGTAAGTAATAAATGCGAATGAATGTATATGTATGGATTGTGCCTTTGCCGAAATTGAAGTTGAGGGATTTTCCTCGGTAAGATCAGGAAGAAAAATTTCATCATTGGAGAGAAAAGGAAGTTCTTCGTTTTCCAAGAGTGCTTTTTGATCAGCGCTCACAGTATCCTGTTCCAATGCTAACAAGGAGTATTGTTCGTCAATAATACCATAGCGCGCCCCCCTATTTAAAATGTACGTCGTATCCGAAACGGGATGATTTGTTCCTGCCCAGAGTTTTGCGCAGAAAGTATCGGAGGGTGAATTAATTGTGAATGGAATTTCGCTGTAGGTTGCCAATTCATTATTCTGAGTGTCAAAAGCCTTCCAATCGATTGCATCATGCCAATCTGTTACCGAATGGCCAGCAAAAAACATTGTGTCAACACTCAAGGTATCATAATAATTCTTGCTGCAATAATAATAATTACAACCTGAATATCTGTTTTGTATTTCAATAAGATTTGTTTCATAGCTGTTTTTTTCGCTTTTAACCGTTGCTGAAAAATGTGCCTGCCTTTTTTCCGGAATCCAGAAATCATTGCTGTAGGTACCCTCGGTCATTAACGCATGGTTCTCAATAATTTTATGCATCGGCACACCGGGCCAGTATCCGGTTGGGTACCGCGGTGATGATCCATAAGCAGAAACCGATATGCTATCGCTCAGGACGCTGTCACTATTCATGTAATAATCTTCGAGATTGGGCATTTCAGGAACAGGTCCGGCAGAAATAAATACAATGTGTTTGAGTATTTTTTCATGATCAGAAAAGAGGCTGCAGATTAATTTTAAAGAAATGTCAAATGCTTCAGTGTTTTTTCTAAAAAAATTCTCACGCTCATTTTCATCGATTCTGATTTTAACAGGAGGGGCGGCGCCTCTGATATGTGATAAAAGATAGGTCGAATCGATGGATGAAAGAAAATCCTGTAAACTATCAAATATTGCAGTGTTTTTATTCGAGAGCGGAAACATCTTGTTAATATCTGGATTCCCTTTTTCCAAAAGCAACCCGACTTTGTCGCCGGCGTCGGCGATCTCGATATTTGAATTGTAAATTCGTCGTGCCTGGTTGATTACCTCTATGCCGTAAGGTGAAATGCTTTTTTGAGAATTATCGTTATAGACAAAAGAATGCTGGAAATTCCATTTCCAGAGAAAAACTATTTCTCGTTTAAGCCCTGCTTTAATTAAAAGACTTTCCGGCGGCGCTCCCCAGTACATCAAATAATTTCCCTTCCAGTTCCCGTCATCAAATGAGGTTTTGACCATCATCGATTTTTGGCTTTCGGCTATCTGAATATAGGTGGAAGCCAACTTGTATCTATTGTAAATATCATCAAGTGAAACAGGCAAGGAGGTCGATATGGTATCCCGAGGTGAAATGATATTAATCCGTTCAATGTTTCCGTAAGCACGAATTGTCTGTGATATTTCCTGAGGATATTTGGATACTTCTGTTGTTATCGATGAAGGTATTTGCATCATCAGATCATTATTTATGTATCGTTGAGGACAGAGGTATCGAATACGGATTTTTCGGGATTTACCCCATTCCACCGGGTAGATTGAGAGATTATATCGATCGATATTACCGCTGGAGCTGATTTTTTCTATGAGGATTGGATCCCGCGGTCGTGGGGGTGGTGCAGTCTCTCTATCTACAACATCTTCGTACTGTTTTCGTGCAGTTTCTTTTCCCTTAATTTTGCCCTTAAGAATTTTCCCTTCATACCAGATAAGAATACCGGTGATTACTGATTGTGCCGGCAAAGTGAATTGGCCGTATATTTCAAGTGTATTTAAATTGTCGGAAGGGGGTCTCCAGTTAAAAGGCGCTATTTCTATATCTTCTTCAATATCAAGGAAATAGGGGTGAACAGTTACCCGGCGAGTAAATTTTTTCATTTCGACTGCTCCATCCCAATATATTCCGCGAGTTTGTCGGGTGCTCAGGAATGCAGATGATGAAAACCCAAAAATTAATACAAAAATTGGCAAAACAATCAATGAACACTTAAATTTGGATTGTATAGTCATAAAACCTATCCCTGTTAAAGTTGAATCGCTTGTTTCTCTTTCATTTTAGAATATATGCCTTATGCCGCCATTTTTCACTATGGCAATTAGATTAGTGTTTTCTAACAGAAAACGTCGTCTGCTTTGCAGAAATGGATGTGATTATGCTTTTGCTCGTCCCATAAGCCCTCCTTCACAGTCGGGCTACGGTATGGGGGGAGATGCCTTGTGGTATTTAGTGCCTGTTCAGAAAAGCCTTTTGCAAATACTTTTCTGAACGGAGTGATGGAGTACCCGAGTGATGGAGTTTTGTTGTAAGTGTTTGATATAGCAACGGCAGTCCTTTCCCTGTGCGCTATTTACTTAACAACTAATCGTTTGATATCCTCTATTGCCATATACCCAGCCGGAACAATAACAAGGGCGATTGACGTGACGAAGAGCACGCCGAAACCCAGGCTGAGGGCCATGGGGATGAGGAACCGGGCCTGGAGGGAGGTCTCGAAAATCATGGGGGCCAGGCCGAAGAATGTTGTTAAGGATGTGAGGAGGACCGGGCGGAAACGGCGCTTTCCTCCATTAATCACGGCGTCCCTGGGCTCCATGCCTTCGATGCGGTGATCGTTGATTACGGTGATAAGCACCAGGGAGTCGTTGACTACCACCCCGGCCAGGGCGACGATTCCGAGCATACTCACCAGGCTGAGTTGATAGCCCATGATCAGGTGGCCCAAGAATGCGCCGACCACCCCGAAGGGGATTGCCGCCATGACAATCAGGGGCTGGATATAGCTTTGAAACACCATGGCCATCAGGCCGTACATGATCAGCAACGCGATTGCCATGCCGACCCGCAGGGCGCTGAAGGATTCGGTCATCTCTTCCTGCTGTCCTGCCCGCTCCCAGCTCAGGCCGGGGAATTCCTGTTGGAGTGCGGGAAGCGCAGATTCCGCCAGGTCGTCGAATACCTGATTGGCATTGGTCACTCCGGTATTGACATCAGCGGTAACTTCCACGATACGCCGTCCGTTTTTCCTATTGATAGCGGTAAAGGAGCGGCCCGGTATGATATAGGCTGCCAGTTCGAGTGGTATTTCACCGCCTTGTGCGGTCTGGATTATCATTTGTTCGAGGTAGAATTCCGATGTCCGCTGTTTTTCGGGCAGGCGGACATAGACCCGGAGTTCTTCACGGCCCCGTTGCTGACGGGTGGCTTCGGCGCCGAACCAGGCATTGCGCAATTGACGGGCCAATTCGCCTTCGGTAATGTTTAGTGCCCGGGCTCCCGGACGGAGCTTGAAATCGAGCTGCCGTTTTCCAAGCCGGAAACCGTCGTCGATATCAAAAACGCCGGCATAGTCTCCTATACGTGCAGCAAGTCGTTCGGCTGCTTGTTTCAGAAGGTCGATATTCGAATGGGAGAGTTCCACGGCGAGTGCCGCCCCGCCCGAGGGACCAATACTGTAATCGAAAGCCAGGCGCTCCACTCCTGGAATTTCTCCTGTTGCGCGGCGCCACCGCCGAGAAAATTCTCTGGAGGAGATATCCCGCTCTCCCGCGGATACCAGCTGGACCGTTATAAATCCCTGATGCGCTGCGCCTCGTCGCATTTCACCCATCGGACCACCAACATCACGTAACCCGCCGGCTTCGGAAAAAATGCCGGTCACAATCTCTTCACCCGCTTCCTTTTCAATCGACCGGCGGACCTCCCGGGCTGCCTCGATAACCCGGTCCATGACCCCCTGAGTCTGCTCCAGTGTAGAGCCGAAGGGTAGTTCGATAGTCGCTACAACAACATCGCCTTCGATTTTTGGAAAAAACATGAACTGTATGATTCCGCCTCCAACAAGTCCCAGAGCGATAATAAGAATAGCCAGGGCCGCTGCAAGGGTAATGGCCCTGTTGTCAATAAGCTTCCGGAGTTTCGGCTCATACCAGTTGTTGATAAATCGTTCGAGACGCCGGGATATTTTCTCCTGCCCGCGGTTCAACCGGGCTATGATGCCTTTACGGGGTTTCTGCTTGTGATGAGCAAGATGGGCAGGAAGGATAAACAGAGATTCGAAAAGTGAAAGCAGCAGGATCGGGATCACGATCAGGGGGATGTTACTGAATAACTTACCCATGACACCGGGTATGAAAAGCAGGGGGCCGAAAGCGATTACTGTTGTTAGTACAGAAAACACCACCGGGGTAGCGACTTCCCGTACGCCGTCGATAGCGGCCTGTATTGCCGGAGCCCCGCTTTGCTGCCTGTTGTAAACAGCTTCTCCCACAACAATGGCGTCGTCAACGACAATACCCAGTACCAGAATGAAAGCAAAGAGTGAAATCATGTTGATCGATACGCCTAAAAGGGGCATGAAAAGAAAGGAGCCGCAGAATGAAGCTGCCATGCCGACAGTCACCCAGAAGGCGTGGTGGATTTTAAGAAACATCCCTAATATTATCAGAACAAAGATGAGTCCGAAGAGGCCGTTTTTTAAAAGAAGTCTGATTCGATCTTCGAAAATCTCCGAAGCGTCATCCCAGATTGCCACTCCCAGTTGATCCGGTAGGTGCTTTCTTTTTTGTTCCACATACTCATGCACCGCGCGGGAGACTTCAATGGGCGTTTCTTCACCAACGCGATAGGCGACAATCTGTACAGCTCGTTGACCGTTGAAGAATGCCTTCATGTCCTGGACTGTATAATCTTCATACACGCGGCCGAGGTCACCGACCGTAATCCTGCTGCCGGATTCACCGGCGATAATTGCGATATTCTCAAACTCTTCTACCGTCTTTCGCCGTTCGGTTGTTCTGAGGAGTATTTCACCGCCGGGGGTTTCGATTGCGCCACCGGGTACTTCCACCGAGGCATTACCGATAACGGTGGCTATCTGCTGAAGGGTAAGGTTATGGCGCCGGAGGTTTTCGAGCGGCACTTCAACACTGATTTGCGGTGAAGGGATCCCTTCTATTTCCACCTGGGTAATATTGGGCGTGTTCAAAAGCTCTTCTTTGACTATTTCGGCTACCGAACGAAGCTTATCGGGCGGGATATCGCCGTAGAGAATAACCGTCACCACCTCCCTGCGGGGGGAGAGGAGCCTGATTGTCGGTTCTTCGGCATCACGGGGGAATGAGGTGATACGGTCTACTGCACTCTGGATATCGTTGAGGGTTCGGTCCTCGGGGGCGGCTGAGTATAATTCGGCGCTGACCTGCGCCACTCCCTCGGATGCGGTCGCGCGGACCTCCTTAACACCATCGATACCCCGCACCGCCTCCTCGACCGCAAGGATAATCCCCTGCTCCACTTCTTCGGGACTGGCGCTGGGGTAAGGTACAGTAATCAATACTTGATCGAGCGTAACTTCGGGAAAGACTTCCTGTTTGATCCGGGGGAAAATGAGTAAGCCTCCCACTACCATGATGCCCAAGATCAGGTTTGCGGCAACGCTGTTTTTTGCCATGTAGGCCAGGGGGCCGTGCTTCCGCTCCCCATTGTTGTTGTTCATAGCCCTTCCCTTTGTTCCAGGTCCGCCTGAAGTGTATCGTTGAGGGATTGCAAGAGCCGCAGATCCATGCCTTCGATTGGCGTGGCGATAGTGCTTGTTATGACGTTGTCGCCGGGGTTGAGTCCCTGGTCGATATAGATCGTATCCGGTGCACGCCAGAAGATTGTGGGCTTGACAACAAGAAGTGTGCTGTCGGTGCCGAAGAGAAAAACATTTTCATTATCCCGTAACGCCTCGCGGGGGAGGGCGTAGAGCCCTCCACGGTGGGGACCTCGGATGTAAACTTCCACGAAAGCATCGACCAGAAGAGGCTGGAATGTCTGGATTGTATCGGCTACATCGCGAATGCCGGTGGGATTCTCGATAACGACCAGGACCTGCGCCATCCTGCCCTGGGGCTCGAGATCGCCGAAGAGTTTTTCCACCCGTCCTTTGCGGATAATCTCTTTCCCATCAACAACATGGCGAATCATCACGGCAGATCCGGTATCGGCGTTGATTCCCGGGATGCTGACATAGGGGATATCTTCTTCCGGCACGGTTACCTGTACCCAATACCGATCGGTGCCGATGATAACGCCGATACTGCTTTGCGGATCGACCAGTTGCCCCACATCAGCGTCTTCATTGCGGACAAACCCGTTAAAAGGCGCTTCGATTCTGGTCCGGTCCAGATTAAGCCGGGCCCGTTGCACCCGCGCTTCTGCTGCATTGATGGCCGCGCGCGCGGTCTGAAGCTGGGGTTTGCGTAATGCCAGAGAGGTATCCGCAGTGGTATCGAGACGGTCGGAAAAGAGTTCCCATTCCCGTCGTGCAATCTCCTGCTGTCCCAGTTCCTGTTCATATTGTGCCCGTGCCTGTTGAAGCGATGCCCGTGCTTCACGAAACGCGACGACATATTCGCTGCTGTCGATAACAACGATACGGTCATTTGCCCGGACAATGCCGCCGGGAACGAAATCGGGGCTGACCCATATGATTTTACCCCCCACCTGGGGCAGGATAGTGACTTCCCGGGCAGGCTTAACCGTCCCGTAGACACGGAGTGTCAATTGTTGGGTGTCGGGGTAGACAGTAATCACATTGACGGGAACCGCCTGACGGGCTTGCTGTGCGCGGGGGGGGGCTTTTCGAAGAATTACAAGCATGAATGCAATAAATATCGCAGCTGCGGTAATCACCAGCGGAATTAAAAACCTTCCCTTCTTTTTTTTCTCACTCATCTTCCGGCTCCTTTTCGGTTGGATAGTCGCCGGCCAATTCGGGATAGCTTCCTCCCACAGCACGGTAGAGCTGTACGTGATAGGAAAGCAGTTGCCGGATCGCTTCGACAAGGGTCTGCTGGGTGGACTGCAGTGAATTGAGGGCGGTAAGGACCTGAAGATAGGATTCCACACCCTGCATGTAACGTTCCCGCGAGAGATCGAGCCGGATTTCGGCATCTTCCACCTGTTGTTTCAGGCTGTTCACCCAGGTTTCCTGGCCGCGAATCAATACCAGGGCATCCCGAACCTCCCGGAGGGCGGTGAGTGTGGTATTTATATAGGTATAATAATCGGCTTCAGCGGCAGCCCGGGCCCGGCGGACTCCGGCAATCAGACGCCTCCCCTGAAAAATGGGCTGGGTAATCGTTCCGGAAAGCGACCAGAGCAATTCATCGAATAGATTATTTATCTCCTCGGCATCAGTGAAAAGGCTTGCGGAAAGATTTATTGACGGAAAAAAGTCCAAAATTGCAGCAGCAGCTTCGGCATCGGAAGCTTTGAGACGCAGCCATGCCGCACAGACATCGGGACGGTGTTTGAACAAATCGGCGGGCACACCGGTAATGGGTACCTCGGGTGCATCGGGAAGCGTGCGGGTATCAACAGCCGTTGCTGCTGTGGGTGGATAGCCGAGTAAAACATCCAGTTGATGTTTCAAGGTTGCTGCCCGCGCCCGTGCCAGGCCAAGTTGTCCCCGCAGCCGTTCGATCTGCTGCTCTTGCTGAATGACACTAAGAGCCGAGGCCTGGCCATAGGCAAATCGGAGCTCGGTCAGTTCACCGAACCTTTTTGAATTTTCGAGCTGGGATTCGAGTAAATCGATTGTTTGCCGTTGTGCCACGAGCATAAGCCAGGTGTCGGTTACCTGTGCGGCAAGGGTAATGCTCATGGCCCGGGCATCAGCCTGGGCGGCCATCGCCTCTTTCACTGCCGCCTGACGGCGCCTGATGAGCCGGGTGAAAAGATCGACTTCGTAGGAAGCTGCCAGGGAGGTCTGGTATTGGGTGAATATGTTGTTGTCGATACCGTCGGTAAAAGGGGTCGTACCAGCGCCACCACCGATCGGAGTGCCCCCGGGTTGTCCCCCTGTGATTGGTCCACCGCCAAAGGTAAAATCGGATAATTTCGTGCGGAACGACTGGCCCGATGCCGACACCGAGGGAAAAAGCGGCGCAGTCGCAATGACCGCCGCGGCTTTGGCCTGCTCTACCCGTGCCCAGGCAACTAACATGTCGGGGTTGCGGTTGAAGGCGGCCGAAAGAAGAGAGTCTAGTTCGGGTTGCTCGATCCAGAATTTCGGGGAAGCTTCGAGTCGTATGGTATCGTATACCGATGTAAAGGAAACGAATTCATCGACTCGCGTGTGATATCGGGGACCGACACAGGTATTGAGAATAAGGGCAAGTAGGGATACCAATATAAGGGCACGGCGGATAAGCAGATAGTGCATAATACTCCGGATTTACATTTATTAAGAACATATTCAATTATTCCTCATTTTGTCGAATGCAATTGTCATGCCAGATTACAACGCCCTTTGACAGGCAAATAGATCTTTGTCCTCATCAAAAGAGGTTTTCCAGTAATGGGAAATAAATTTTCTAAATCTGCAAATAAGCAGGATACAGGGAACAGGGTACCGCTTTTATTTTCAAATTGTTGTCGCTCTCCCGGTAGCGCCTCGAGACAGGTCTTTGTCTCAGATCTCCATTTTCTTCTCCTTCACTTGTCGCAACCATACTCTTTACATTGTCCTGAGCGTGTGCCCCGCTGAGCATACCCGAAGTGTCGAAAGATCTTTTCTCTCTTTTCCTTCCCTTAAATCTCAAGCATCTTAACAACCGGTGGCATAATAATTGCTTCTGATGTTGCGGGCTTAATTCTCAGAAACACAGTGTTTATTTCCCGCGGGACAAAGTCGTGATCGTAACAATTCACTTTTATGAGGAGGTTATCATGAAGAGGAATATTCCGGTGTTGAGTGGTGCAATTATTGCCCTTGTCTTTCTTGTCGGGTGCGGTGATGACGATGATAATGGAGTAAGTGCTCAGGAGCCCGGTTCGGTTTCACTGACTCCCAATTTTATCGGAACAGTCACCGATACGACGCCGATTGTGATTGAAGTCAAGGAGAGTAAACTGGGGGACCCGGTTGTGGACACCATGGTGACACTCAACAACACCGAAGTCCTTATTGGCGACATACCGCCGGATCAATATGTTGTGGCGCTCTGGTGGGATGAAGACGGTGACGGGCAACTGGATGAAACAGAAGAACCACTTGTGTTTTACAGCATTGGTGAAATCGACCAATCGGTTGGAATTCTTGGCGATGCAACTGAGATTGCGATTCAGTCGGGTGACGTTGAAGCACTGGGTGAAATCGCATTTTCCGATTGACGAGAATCTCTTGTCGGTGCAATGACAGACCGGGAAAGCAGCTCCGCAGCGGGCGGGGCTGCTTTCCTAAATTACCAAATAAGAACATTTATTTACTATTGTTCCTGTCGAAAATCGAATACTACAACACACTAAAGGAGGTGCTGTATGCGACATGTACTCAAGAGTGCAACCGGTTTTGTCGTACTGCCGGCAATACTGATTATGATCGGGCTCGGATGTGACGATGAAAATGGACCGGTGGAAGACGGACAGGACACGGTTCAGACACAGGAGAACGGCAACGATCCCTTGAAGAATGCCGTCGATGAAGTTGAAGAAATCGGTCGGCAAGCCAGAAAGAGAGTCGATACTCTGACCGATCAGGCAACTGAGGGCCTGAATGGTATGGATGTGGAACAGAGGATCGACAATATTATAAGTAGTGCACGGGATCGGATTGTCCGTGTCAGACGGGAATCGGGGGAAGCCACCGCAAAGGCAAATGAGAGGATTGAAGATATAATTACGAACACCCGGAAACGTGTCAATGCGCTGATCGATTCGGTTACCAACGATTAAAATCAAGTAGAGAGAGTACTAGTGTAAGTGTACTGGCTGTCCGGGACTTATGACGATTTAAGAATTCCGGTGGCATATAATTTGCTGCTTTTAGTACTCCCTTTATCTCAACCAGTCCTGATCGGCAAATTTGTGGACTGGATGAGAATTTTTCATTCTTAATATTGCGAAAGGAGGCCTTCATGGCTACACGAAAAGCAGAAGCACAATGGAAGGGCAGTTTTCCCAAAGGAACAGGAACAATACAATTGGGCAGCGGTGCTTTTGAAGGCGCCTATTCCTATGCCTCCCGGTTTGAAGAAGAAAAAAATACTAATCCCGAAGAATTGATCGGTGCGGCTGAAGCCGGATGTTTTTCCATGGCCCTCGGTAAAATGCTTTCCGAAGACGGTCATCCGCCGACATCGATACATACCACCGCCAATGTACATCTCGACAAAGTGGGTAACGATTTTTCCATCTCCAGCATAGATCTTGAGTGTGTCGCCGAGGTCGCCAATATCGATGAAGACTATCTCAAGGAAACAGCGGAAAAAGCACGCAAGTCTTGTATTGTCTCCCGTGCTCTTACGGGAACCGAAATTTCATTAAACGCCAAACTTCTGGCGGTAGCAACACATTAATCATACATAATAAAACATTATCACGCAGCGCATTCCTGATCCAGGCGGCAGAGAAGCACTGCTTCTGTCGGCTGGAAAGGGTGTGGTCCATCCCTCCCCTCAGTTATTGCTTCGCGAGGTTGCTGTACGGGAAGTTGTTGAGGGGAAGGGGCCGGACCGGGAGGAGGAGCCATGCCCCCTATGCAGCAGGAACGGTTAACTGTCGACGGGAATCATGCTGCGGCACATGTCGCCTATCATATGAACGAGGTCATTGCGATCTATCCCATAACACCGTCATCACCAATGGGAGAGCTTGCCGATGAATGGTCGACCCGGGGGAAACCGAATATTTACGATACGGTTCCCCAGGTAACCGAAATGCAGAGTGAAGGCGGTGCGGCGGGCGCCGTCCATGGCGCTCTGCAGCGTGGTGCGCTGACAACAACCTTTACATCTTCTCAGGGTCTGCTGCTCATGATTCCCAATATGTATAAAATTGCGGGTGAGCTGACACCCACGGTTTTTCATGTTGCCGCACGGACCGTCGCTACGCACGCCTTGTCGATATTCTGCGATCACAGCGATATCATGGCGGTCCGGGGTACCGGTTTTGCCATTCTGGGAGCGACAAGCGTGCAGGCAGCGATGGATTTTGCCGCCGTGGCACAAGCCGCAAGTCTCCAGTCCCGTGTTCCCTTTGTCCATTTCTTCGATGGTTTCCGGACATCCCATGAAGTGTCATCGGTGTATCCCCTTACTCTCGAACAGATGAAAGCGATGGTTGATGAAGGGTGGGTGAGTGCCCATCGAAGTCGTGCCCTGTCACCCGACCATCCCTTTATCCGGGGGACCGCTCAAAATCCCGATGTCTTTTTTCAGGCGCGGGAAGCATCAAATCCCTGGTACCGCCAGTGTCCCGATATTGTCCAGGGCGCCATGGATCTGTTTGCACAGGTTACCGGAAGACAATATCATCTTTTTGATTATGTGGGAGCCGATGATGCCCGGTTTGTTATTGTAATCATGGGCTCGGCCGCTCAAACCGTTGAAGAAACTGTGCGGATGCTTATTAAGCAGGGCGAAAAAGTCGGCCTGATCAAAGTACACCTTTACCGCCCATTTGCGGCGATAACGTTTATCGATGCCTTGCCTCAAAGCGTCGGCGTGATTGCTGCCCTCGACAGGACAAAGGAACCGGGGTCCACCGGCGATCCGCTCTATAACGATATCATTACGGCGCTGTACGAACACGGAACCGCTCGTCTGCAAACGACGCCCCTGGTGATCGGTGGACGGTACGGGCTTTCGTCGAAGGAATTTACTCCTGCGATGGTAAAAGGCGTGTTCGATCATATGGCCGCAGAAAAGCCGTCACGGCATTTTACTGTTGGTATAACCGATGATGTGTCGCATACCAGTATCGATTACCCCTGCGGATTCGGTTCCGAACCGTCCGGAAGGACCCGGGCGCTTTTTTATGGATTGGGCTCCGACGGGACGGTCAGTGCAAATCGCAACACTATACGAATCATCGGAGAGCAGACCAACAACTATGTCCAGGGCTACTTTGTTTACGATTCACGCAAAGCCGGATCATTAACCGTCTCCCATCTCAGATTCGGTTCCGAACCGATCAATGCTCCCTATCTGGTGCACAATGCCGACTTTGTCGGTTGTCACCAGTTCTTTTTTCTGGAACGACTCAATGTTCTGGGCGGTGCTCAGGAGGGGGCGATATTTTTGCTCAATACACCTTATCCCCCCGATCAGGTATGGGATCATTTGCCCCGGGAGGTTCAGCAGACGATTATCGACAAGAAACTCCGCTTTTTTGTGATCGATGCCTATGAACTCGCACGGCAGGTAGGACTGGGAAAGCGTATCAATACGATCATGCAGGCATGTTTCTTTAGCCTGAGTAATATCATCGATCTTGATACGGCCCTGGGCGCAGTTAAAAAGCATATCGGCACAACCTATGGGAAACGGGGAGAAAAAGTTGTAAAAATGAATAATGAAGTTGTCGACCGGGCTCTCGACCATCTTCATCAGATCGAGGTTCCTTCAAAAGCCACAAGTCGGTTTGGAATGCGTACAACAGCGCCCCCCTCTGCGCCTGAGTTTGTACAAAAGGTAACCGCGGCCATGATTGCCGGTGAAGGGGACAATTTACCGGTGAGTGCATTTGCTCCCGACGGCACCTTTCCCTCGGGAACAACCCGGTACGAAAAACGGGACATCGCCCTCGAGATACCGGTGTGGGACCCGCAGGTGTGTATTCAATGCGGGAAATGCGTGATGGTGTGTCCACATGCGGTTGTTCGGTCCACGATTTGCGAACCCGCTGCCCTGGCGAATGCACCGGAAGGATTCAAATCGGTTGAAGCCCGTTCATCTCGTCACCGGGGAAAACAGTTTACAATTCAGGTTTCAGTTGAAGACTGTACCGGATGCCGGCTCTGCACGGCAGCCTGTCCGGCCCGGAACAAATCCGAGCCCCGGCTGCGGGCGATCAATATGGAGCCCAAGGAACCATATAAAGAACAGGGTGTTCGCAACTGGGCATTTTTCCTCAATATTCCCGATCCCGATCGAAGATTGTTGCGGGCAGAATCGATAGCGGATGTCCAGTTTATGAAACCGCTCTTTGAGTTCCACGGCGCCTGTGGGGGTTGCGGTGAAACACCCTATCTCGAATTAATGAGCCGGCTTTTCGGCGACAGGGCGCTGATCGCCAATGCTACCGGCTGCTCGTCAATTTATGGCGGAAATCTTCCTGCAACCCCCTGGTGTACCAACGAACACCATCAAGGACCGGCATGGGCAAATTCACTTTTTGAGGATAACGGCGAATTCGGTTTTGGTATGCGATGTGCTCTCGATAAGCAGATTGACATTGCCCGTGAGTTTGTTGGACAGCTTGCACCGCAAATCGGTAACGGGACGGCGCAGGAAATTCTGGAAGAAAGCGGTACAAACGAGGAAGCGATCGAGCGGCAACGGGAGCGGGTTGATAAAATCAGACAGGTACTGCAGGGGAGCGATGACCCAAAGGCTCGGCGATTGCTGGCGGTGGCCGAAGTTCTGGTAAGAAAAACCGTCTGGATTGTGGGCGGTGACGGTTGGGCCTATGATATCGGCTATGGTGGGTTGGATCATATCCTGTCGCTTGGGCGTGATGTCAATATTCTGGTACTCGATTCGGAGATCTATTCCAATACGGGCGGGCAGATGTCCAAGGCGACACCTATGGGCGCGGTGGCAAAGTTTGCAGCGGCCGGGAAACCAACGGCGAAAAAAGATCTGGCGGCAATGGCCATGACCTACGGCACGGCCTACGTGGCCCGGGTGGCCATGGGAGCCAACGATACCCATACACTCAAGGTGTTCAGGGAAGCCGAAGCCTTCCCGGGAACTTCACTGATAATCGCTTATTCCCATTGTATCGGTCAGGGTTTTGATTTGTCAAAGGGCATGGAGCAACAGAAAGCTGCGGTCGCCAGCGGATACTGGCCCCTCATGCGGTATAATCCTCTTTTGAAAAAACAGGGTAAGAATCCTCTGAAACTCGATTCAAAACCGCCGAGTATTCCGCTCGAAGATTACATCTATAATGAAACACGCTACCAGATGCTTCGCTACAGCAATCCCGAGCGGGCCGAAGCGTTCCTCAATAGTGCTCGTGATGAAGTCGATTCCCGCCGGCGGTTCTATGAGCATTGGAGCAGTATGGAACCGGCTGAGAAGGAGGAGCCTGAAAAGGAGAAGAAGAAAAAGGAGTTTGCCGAAAGTGTATAACAATTGTTTGTCCATCATGTTCGGTACAATCGGAGTATCTGTATGAAAACCACGATAGATTTGAATACCCGATATATGGGACTTGCCCTTTCCAGCCCCCTTGTCGGTTCCGCTTCACCGCTCTGGCGGCATATCGACAGGGTGAAAGAACTGGAAGACAATGGTGCAGGAGCGGTAGTGCTCGATTCGCTTTTTGAAGAGCAGGTGAGTCTTGAGCAGCGGACGCTGAATAAGTTTTTACTTCAGGGAACAGAGCATTTTTCCGAAGCTCTTACTTATTTCCCTGATACAGGGCCCTATCGTTTTGCGCCGGATCAGTATCTCGAACGGCTGGAGCGGATCAAGGGAGCGACCGATTTTCCGGTAATCGCCAGTCTCAACGGAATTTCGCCCGGGGGATGGCTCACCTATGCCGCCGAAATGGAACAGGCGGGCGCCGATGGTATCGAACTCAATATCTACTATCTGCCAGCCGATCCGTCAATGAGCAGTGAAGAGGTGGAAAACAATTATGTCGAACTGGTAAGGGAGATAAAGAAACATATCAAAATCCCTCTTGCGGTCAAACTGAGTCCCTTCCTGACATCGACTCCCTGGACAGTTTCCCGCCTCACCGATGCCGGAGCTGATGCACTGGTGATGTTCAACCGTTTTTATCAGCTCGATTTCGACCTGAAATCGCTGTCGGTAAAATCCAATCTCCAGTTGAGCACATCGCAGGAAATGAGACTTCGGATCCGGTGGATTGCCCTGCTCTATAAAAAAATTCCCCTCTCTATGGCACTGACCGGAGGGGTCCATACTTCAAATGATCTTGTCAAGAGCATTGCAGCGGGTGCAACGGTCGCCATGACAACGTCATCCCTTCTGAAAAATGGTATCGCTCATTGTGGTACCCTGCTTAAGGGGCTGGTCGAATGGATGCAGCACCGGGATTACGATTCGGTCGATGCATTACGGGGGGTCCTCAGTCACGACAAAGTAGCCGAGCCTGCAGCATTCGAACGGGCAAATTACATGCACGTACTCGCTTCATGGGTCCCCGAAGAGCAGGATGAACTCACAGTGAAAAGTCACCGGTAAAAAGGATTTTAATGAATTTCGGAAAGATCGCATTCCTTGCTGGTTGTGTGTTTTCAGCACTAGCGTATCTGCAGAAGCTGGAGGTTACTCCCTATGGCTTTCTGAAAGGGGACTTTTATTTTGCTGCAAACGGTGTCGTGTCGTGGGGAACACCTGCGCTTACCAGTGTGTCGAGGGCGTCGGGGGTAGACTCAACAGCGGTAAGCTTTACTGCCCAACATACTCGACTGGGCCTTAAAATACAAAAAGAAGAGATAACGGTCCCTTTTGGCGGAGTGGCGGAAATTGATTTCTGGGTAATTGCCGCCAATTTCAATGCCGTGCCGCGAATGCGTCTGGCATACGTATGGATGAAACCCCTGCAGAATCTGAAAGTTGACATAGGACAGCGGTGGGATTTTTTCTCTCCCCTCAATCCGACTACCAACAACACTAACGCCAACCTCTGGATGAACGGCAACTATGGTTTCAGGCGTCCGCAGTTTGCCCTGACCTGGCTTACCGAACTCGGCCGAACCCGACCGGTGTTTCAGGTGTCGGTAGGGGAGGCTTCGAAAGAAGACCAGACCCGTCTCGGTCTGGAGTTTAATGAAGACATGGAAACCGGCGTTGCGGCATTAATGGCCGCCTATGATGAAGACCGGGAATTCTGGATCTGGGGAATCAGTGTGGATGCCAATCTGCCGGTCCATCGACTGCCTTCCTTTTTAGCCGAATTTGCCCTGGGAGCAAATCTGGACAACGCCGACCTCTTTACTATCGGGGGTGACGGCACTCCGGGCAATGATGTCCGCACCTGGGGCTTCTGGATCAATTATATTTCCAAGCCCTTTATATATCTACATGGTGTGGCCGGTTTTGCCCGTGAAAGTGTCTACTCGGGTGTGGCTCCCGGAAGCCCCGAAGACAATACGACCTTTTACCTCACCGCCAGAGTACCGGTCAACGAGCATATCTCACTCGCCGCCGAATACCAGTTTTTTTATACCAACGAACAAGGCCTCCCCGACAACCACACTGCAAGCCTGATCGATGTCGCGGGGAAGCTGGTGTTTTGATGATTGGAGTAATGGACGGATAAGGGCTCAGGGTTCAGGATATAGGATTCAGATCCATTATCCTCTTTTACCTTCACCCTTCACTCCTTCCCCTCATTCCGCAATCTTCACATCCTTCTTCTGTTTCCACACTCCCTGATCGGTTTTATAATACATATCGGGATCGGCTTCCTGGAGGATCCGATTGGCATTGATTCTCCCGACAGCTTCGGCGTTAGTCCCCACATCCTGGGCGATTATCTCGTACAGGGCTTTACGTTCGGCATTTTCGGTTTTGATAAGCTGCTGGATTTCTTTATCATTTTTTGCCTTTTTAGTTACCGCTTCAACGTAACCACGATAGGTTTCTCCTATTTTGCCTTCGTCCCGCAACTCCTGCAGCTCGGGATAGCGCTGTTTCATGCTTTCCTGCAATTCTGCTTTACTCTGGGCTTCGGATGAGGATTGCATGGCCATGAATACAACGAGCAATAAACCGAAAATTATTTTTTGACGTGCATATGATCTCATAAATAGAACTCCTTATTGTTGAGATTATTTTTGCGACGCTCCACCTTCTTCGGCGGGGGTCTCCTGCTCCCGGGTCGGTTTTTCTTCAAATTCCTCTTCGAACCGGAAGAAATCTTCCAGTTGTTGTTCTGCTTTAAGGTAGACATCCACGGTAACATGGATCGGCTCTACCTGGTGTTTCACTGTTACTGTTGGTGAGCACAACGCCATCATCAACAGCACCGTAACTGCTGTACCTGCAACAAAATGGTACATTGCATCCTCCTTTTTGTCATTGGGTAACTCCTTTCGATCACAATTAAATTTATGCTTTTTATCGAAATTGGATTCTTCTTCTGCCGCTTTGCCGGATTATTTGGTTAATAATCCCTTCGATATTATGAATCCTGAGATTGAGCCCGCCGATCGGTATCTGATTTTCCACAGCACCGCTCGGCCCCTGTCCTTCCAAATGAACCCGGGCCATGGTTTGACCATTGGGCTGGGGTTCGAAAGCCACCTCAAGATCGGTATAGAGCAGGTCCTGCAGAGCGCCCAGGGCCATACTCCGTACTTTTTTTTCGAGATCCCTGGTATCCGCAGGGATATCTTCTTTAATGCCCAGTATTGTCATGGCGGTTTCTTTGGTAAATTTGACGGTTCCGGTTTCCGGCCCGGTTTTCAGTGTCCCTGCGCCTATTTCCACTCGTATATCGCCATTCCACCGTAAGGTAATGGGCAGTTCTCCCGACGCCTTTCCGGTTATGCGTGCCCCCTTGTACCTGAAAAAATTAAGTATTTCCTGCAAATCGACCTGGTCGACAGAAAGGGTGAACTGAAGTCGGGTTTTTTCAAAATCGATTACAATGTCGTGGCTTCGGAAATTCCCTCCGGCCCATTTGAAGGCAACTGTTTGAACGAGCAGGGGAGCGGTTTCGGTTATGGCAAGTTTTACCGCTGCTTCATTAACACAAAAAGAACCGGTATATGCCGAATCGACTGCAAACCAGTAGGCATCAGGGGTGAGAGGCGGAGTAAGATTGTCAAGCTCAAGCTCACCTTCAACGCCAAGGATTCCCGTGGTGGCTGAAGGCCGCCTCCAGCTTCCGTTGCGGGTGGCGATTTTCAGGCGCTGAATGACTGAATTGCCGGTCCACCAGATGTCGTGCTCCAGGGCATAGAATCCATTCAGGATATCGCCTTGCAGCGCGGGAAGCCATCTTTGGGTCAGCAGCTTTTCATTGTCCAGTTCGAATTCGGGCACCCTGCCTTCGATATGACCGCTTGCTGGAGTGGAGCTCCAATCAATCCATCCTTCAATCCCAAGCGGTGCTTCGGGAAGAGGCGTGCTGCGTCCGGTGAATCCCAGGCGGTTGTTTCGGATAGCAAAGTTTCCCTGCACCGACGGCATTGGTTGATTGCTCAACGTGATCTTGCTCAAAGCAAAGGAGCCTTCTTCAATGAGAGAACCATTAAAGGACAGGGGGGCGGTTATGGAGATACTGTCGGCCTTGAGAGCAGGAGTGCTGCTTGTGAGACGGCCCTCCGGTATCCGGATGAGGAGATCCTGCATACGCCAACGGTTTCCGGGAGAAACAAGAAGCAGGGTGGATTGGACCGTATCCGGATAGAATTGTATATCGTATTCACCACCGGTTGTTGCTATGTAAAAGTTGCGTCCCCCGATTGACACGTTTGCATCGATTCGATTTAAATCGTAGATGCCGTCGGCTTGCAGGGCAACCATGCCTGCGGTGGTTATCTGAGGAATCTCAACAAAGGGCCGCACTATTTTCAAGATACTGTCTGCAGCAAGTTCATCGCCGGCAAAGGCATATTCACCCTGAAATGTGGCAAGATCAAAGGCTCCCCGGGCCGAAAAGTTTCCTCCGGCAAAGGTGCCGGTTAACCGGGCAGTGCTGGTATCATCGGTACCACGTGTCAGGAAGGTGGTGATGGTATCCACACCAATTGTTGATGTAAAGCTCTCCGAATTGATTTGTACCACCATATCGGTGCCGTAAAGCAAGGCATCGGCGCGCCAACTGCCGGTGTCGACACTTATTTCGGCCCGGGCCTGCATACCCTGCCAGGTTGCCATGGCAATATCGGTATCAGGAAAGTACGTTTCTCTGATTTCATTCAACAGAGCGAAGCTCATGCTGTCTATCGCCACCTCGTAGTGCCCTGTCAGTGCGGGAATCCGGACAACCGCCACTCCATTGGCGGCAGCATCCTTGGTTTCTGCCCGGGCTTGAATATCAAGACTGTCGGTGCCGGCTTTTTTCACACTGCCCTCGATAGTAACCGAATACCGCCGGTTTTCTAATTGTATCTCTATGGTTGATGAATAGAGTTTTATGAGTTCGAAAGGCAAGGTGATCTCACGCAATTTTTCCTGCCAGTCCGGAAAAGGCGATGGCCCCACTTCCCTTTCTCCAGGTGCCAGAGTCGTTTTAAGACCATAAATTGCTATCGTGGTTACTTCCCGCTCCAAAAGCAGTGCCAGGGGACAGAAATAAACAATGACATTTTCGGCTGCAATAGTGTCGGGTGTTCCGATCATGATGTTTTTTAAAACGATTTTATTGTATTCGATAGAGGCGATTTCAATTGCTTTCGGATCAATTCCCTGTTGGACGAGCGTTTCCTGTATCCGCCTTTCGATAATTCCGGGAACGATCCGGATCCATGCCACCCAGAGTGCAGCGCCTGTCCCAA
Organism: Chitinivibrionales bacterium; assembly: GCA_014728215.1. Lineage (NCBI taxonomy): Bacteria > Pseudomonadati > Fibrobacterota > Chitinivibrionia > Chitinivibrionales > Chitinivibrionales bacterium. The sequence goes on along the minus strand of WJLZ01000143.1, from coordinate 14,094 downwards.
CAACAGCAACAGCGACAAACAGCAATATCCTGAGCTGTTTCTTTGACATAACAAGACGCCCTTCAGGAAAACAAATCCACCGGTATCCGGTCGGGGACAGATTTCCCGACTCAGCCGGTATTAAGGTCGGAAACAGGTAAAGCTGAAAAGACTTAAAATTTGCAAAATCCATGCCACTCCCTAAAGGAAAGAATGAATTTCCCGGAGCCCATTTCCTTAGTGAAATTAAAATCCCGTGGAGCCATTACCTAAAAACCCTCATGTGACCGGCACGTAGGTGGCGGGACGAAAAATAAAGCAGAATAAAATAAGCGGTCCGACTCCAGGGAAGTATTATCCCGTTGTCGCACCGCTTTAATCCGGATCATTTTATTTTACAAAAACGAAGCACAAGCCCTTGTTTTTGTTTAGAAATCATATGCATAACCGGCAAGGATTGAGACTGCAGCATTTTTAAAGTCTTCGGCATTCGGGTTTTTATCAAAGGCATTTGAAAATCCGGTTGTATAGCGGATTTCGAATGAGAAATGCCCGTGACCGGCTTTTGCATCAATTCCCGCACCCATAACTATGCCAAAATCCGTAGACCGGACCTGGTCATTGATATCTTCATCTTTCCGGAAGTTATCCAAAATACCAATTTTCTCTGCACCCGAGGGCAATTGCGGCACCCCGGTAGCTTTTGCGTCGAGCAAAATACTCAGAACAGGACCTATAAAAAAGTTCGGTCTGAAAAGCATGTCGGGAGATGGTGCCATGATTTTGATAAGAAAGGGAAAGGTTACGTATTCTGCCGTCAGATCGAATTCATAGGTTTCCCCACCGTAGACACCTTCATAATGCTCGCCATTGCGCAGATAGATTACCTCGGGCTGAAAAGCAAAGTTTTCGGAGAGCGCCAACGTTGCAAAGACACCACCGGTAACATATGGCAGCGGGTCATTGACAAATTCCGAAAATTCATGCTCCAGCCTTTCGTCAAGAGCATCGGCGGCCATCCCTCTGAAATAGGAAACACTGAGACCACCCTTGATTCCTATGGAAAAACTTTCTCCATAACGGAATCGTTCTACCGGATCGTATTCTTCAGTCTGATACGCCGCCGCTTGAGTAATGAGCAGTGCGACGGCAATAAATAATGAATATGCTATTCGTTTCATGATTAGCCTCCTTTGTTACATAATCATACGCTGCCATTGTTATCCGGCAGGTATGAATATTCTGGTTCTGTATAAATTCTTCAGGCTTCACAACCAGGAAAACCCGAGATGTGCTTCCGGTACTGCACTGTCGGACGGCTTTTCATGGATGTGTGTGCTTCGCCGATCCCTATCGGACCTACTTTACATCGAGCAATTGGTATGCCAGCGGCGGAATCGGGTGGTATTAAAACGGATAAATATATCTGCTATTGCTGGTTGGCAAGGTGGTGGTTCTCGTATGAAAAGTTATTTTGAATGTTGTTCCCGGTTGCGGCAAGTCAATTGCGGAATTGCCAAGCGTATTACTACCGGCGCCATTGAAGCCACAGGGAAAACAGTTTCTTTATGCCGGGAGTTAACCGGGAACGGTTGTAGGCGTCCGCGGCATGCTTGATAATTTCCGACTGGGTAGGGTAGGGGTGAATTGTTGCAGCGATTGTTTTGAGGCCGATATTTCCCGTGATTGCCAGGGTGAGTTCGCTGATCATTTCACCTGCATGACGAGCCACGATAGTAGCCCCGAGTATTTTGTCCGAATTCCGTACCGTATGGATCTTTACAAAACCATCTTCTTCGCCGTCGACAACCGCCCGGTCGATTTCAGAGAGATCGATTTTAAAGGTGTCCATCTCAATATCGCGTCCCTGCGAATCCTTTTCATACATTCCTGTATGGGCGATTTCGGGATCGGTATAGGTGCACCAGGGTATAGTCAGGGAACTCATCTTTTTCCGGCCCAGAAAGAGCGCATTTTGCAGGGCAATCCGCGCTTGGGCTTCGGCAATATGAGTGAATTTGTATCTGGAACAACAGTCACCGGCGGCATAGATACTGGAGTTGGTTGTTTGGAGATGGTCGTCGACAATAACGCCTCGCCGAGGATCATATTCGACCTCGGCTTTTTCCAGATCCAGACCATCGATATTGGGCGCACGGCCTGCGGCAAGGAGAATTTCATCGACGATCACTTCGGCGTCCGTATCGTTTTTCCGGTAGCGGATAACCTTGTCGCCATTATGTTTTTCGATCCGGGATACTCGTACTGTCTGTTTCAGGTCGATATTTTCTCCGGCAAATATTTTCTGGAGTAATTCGGCGGCTTCCTGGTCTTCACGTGGCAGCAGGTGCGGCGCCTTGTCGAGAATTGTGACCGAGGATCCGAGGCGGGAAAATGCCTGAGCCAGTTCGCATCCCAGAGGACCGCCTCCGATAACGGCAAAACGCCGGGGGAATTCGGTGAGTGAAAAGATGGTTTCATTGGTCTGATACCCGGTTTCGGCAAGGCCTTCTATGGGAAGGGCCGCCGGACGGGCGCCGGTGGCGATCACGGCTTTCCTGAATGTAAGTGTCGATGATTCAACCTGGACGGTGTCCGGGCTCGTAAAGCGTCCACTACCTAAGAAGACATCCACACCCAGCTGTTTGAACCGTTCTGCCGAATCATGGGGGCTGATCCGCGCCCGTAAACGCCGCATACGGTCCATAACTGCGGTAAAATTCTGACTGGGCGCCTGAGACAGATCAATACCAAACTCTTTTGCAGAACGTATATCGGCATTTTCCCGGGAAGACCGAATGAGCGCCTTTGAGGGGACACAGCCGAAATTCAGACAATCACCGCCCATAAGACGTTCTTCGATAAGCGCAACCTTGCCGCCCAGTCCGGCAGCACCGGCTGCGCAGACAAGGCCCGCAGTTCCACCGCCAATCACAACCAGATTGTACGTGGGCGCAGGTGAGGGGTTTTTCCATTCGGGAGGATGAGTATTGGCTTCAAGCTCCTGATTAAATCGATCATGAGGTTGTAGTGGAAGTGTTTCATTCATATTTTCATACTTTCAATGCAAAATCAGGTTTATCCATCCCGGGAAAAACCTTCCCGGGATGGGATATTCGACCTTCAATAATTTCTTACTTCTGTTTCTCGTCTTCTGTTTCCTGTTCCTGTTCCTGCATCATCTCTTCTTCCCCGTTTTCCTGCTCTTTGGATTGGGGCGCCATCATTTCCATGCACATCGAACGCATCTTCTGCATATTTTCGAACATGGCTTGCATGTCCTTTTCGTCAACCTCAAGAATGACTTCTTTTTTCTTGTTCAAATTGCTGTCGTATTTAATCAGCTTGTTCCCCATCAATATAAAGATTGCATTATCCATGGTTGCGACGACACGGGGCATCATCATCCCCATTCCCATGCCGGGGCCCATAGGGCACATGGCCGAGTCGGTACCCATCATCATGCCCTTATGCATGCTTCGACCGCCTCGCATCATTTGCCCCTGCGCATAACCATCCGAAAAAAACGTCATGCCAAAAAGAACCGCCAAAACCGTCATAGCTCCAAGTCGTTTCATAGAAAACCTCCTTTGGGTAATTGTGGATATTACTTACGTTGGTTAGATGTGAGCAATAATCATGCCGTTAAGCACCCAAAATGCCTATTGATCAGGATTAGGGCAGCCTCGACTACCAGGTAAGGAGTGTTGCCAGAAAACCCGAAATAACGATCCCATCGAAAGTCCCTGCACCGCCGATACTGGCGACTCCGGTACTGATTTTTGAAATTTTATTCAGATTCAGAAGGTCCGCTCCTACCAGTGGACCGGTAACCCCTGAAACAAAGGCAATGACCGGCGCAAGATCGGGGATAAACAGTACTCCGCAAAGGGCGGCGACAACCGCCGGAATGATTGGAGAAAGGGCAATACCTACCCCTCGTACCGGGCGCGCAAAGAAATAGCAGAATACAATGTTTATGAGCGCAGCACCCGAAACGGTAATAAGCGCCATGCTTCCTTCGCCGGCAAGTCGAATTATCTGGTAGATAACAATTATCGATGGAACAACGCATCCTCCGATATTGACCGCAATGGTGGTATAGTTGCTCTGTTTGACTAACCCCGGCATCATTCGTTCAATTCCATACAAACCGGAGGGTGTGTGTTTTACCGGATTTTCCCGTCGAATCCGTTTCACCGGAATATTGATCATGCCGCCAAGCAGGATGCCAAGGGCGGCGAGCAGTGACGTTCCCGGGTCGAGGCCCAGGCGAGCCAGGGCACTCAACATTACATCAGCAAGAATAAGGGGAAATAAAATAAGCAAAAAAAGAAACAGTAAAAGTGGAATCAAACCAAAGGGAAACATCAGATCCTACCTTCCTATGTGCTAGAAATGAAAAACGTTTTATTCAATAAAGAATTATTCAGAGCGCAAAGATTGCGCCAATCAGAACCATTTATGGCATCATTATTGCAGCTATTATTTCGGATATATATGATGAAACCGGATAATTAATATAAGATCGACAAAACAGTTATTGTATCCATCATCCAGTAATCAGCACAAGTATGAGTCAAAACACCGTATCGAATGAACAGTTAGCAGACATTTTCGAAGAAGTGGCGGAGCTTCTGCAGCGCAAGGATGGCAATGAACACCGGGCGCGCGCCTATCATATCGCCTCATCGGTAATCAGGGGAACCGAATTTTCTGTAAGTGAACGGCTGAAGAAAGATGGCCCCAGGGCAATTACCGAACTACGAGGGATCGGTAAAGGAATTGCAGCCTCTATCGAGGAAATCAACAATACCGGCAAATTGAGCCTCCTTGATCATCTTCAATGCGAACAATCGTTTATGGATACGCTGAAGTCTCTTCCGGGTATCGGACAGAAACTGGCTGAGGAGATTCATGATAAGCTTGGGATTGAATCACTTGAAGAGCTGGAAATGGCGGTGCATGACGGAAGGGTGGAGCAGTTATCGGGCATGGGAAAACGGCGTACTGAAGGTCTTGCTGAAACGCTTAATTCCATTCTGAGCCGCTCCAAAAGAAGGCGTATGCATGAAATAGAAAAACAGCCATCGGTTCCCCTGCTCCTCGAAATAGATCGGGAATACCGTCAGAAAGCAGATGAAGGCAAGTTACATACAATTGCTCCCCGCCGATTCAATCCCGACCATGATGCATGGTTGCCCATCATGAATACCCAGCGTGACGGCTGGAAATTTACCGCCATGTACTCCAATACCCATAAGGCTCATGAATTCGGTAAAACCCATGAATGGGTGGTGATATACTACAGCCATGACAGCGTTGAAGATCAATGCACGGTTGTAAGCTATTCCCGCGGTTCCATGAAAGGAAAACGCGTCATACGCGGCAGAGAACAGGAATCGCTGAAATAAAGGGGATTATGGATGGGGAGAGGAATGGACTATTAATAAGCGTGCATATCCGTAAAAATCCGTGGTTTCCTTCATTTCCCCAAATCGATCTTAACCTGCATATGTCATTTTTTTGCCTGCTCTATCAGGTCTTGTTTCAGCTCCCATAATTTCCGGGTAAGTGATACGTGATAAATATGAGGATTGATAAATCGCTTGACTCCGGAATCGAGATATTCTTCATCGGCTCTCCGTATTTTTCTCATTTGGTCGATAGAGGCTTCTTTTTCTCTGATCCCGCCATTTTTAAAAAGGGGAACGTGAAGCTGTTCGATTCGACCCAGACTTGTTGCATCAAGAGCGCGGGATCTGGTGTAATCCACCGGATGATGAAGGTGAATCGATGAATATGTTCTGAGATCTTCATCGCCGGTCGACAGACAATCGGCAATTGCTTTGTTGTTTTTATCATAGAGGCGCCATACATTTTTTTTACCGGGATTAAGTGTTTTGCCCGGTGTTTCGGATAATTTGAGCGCCGGTATCCACTTTCCCTCCTGCTCGATTGCCGTCAACTTATAGACACCGTCAAGCGCACCTTCTCCCCTGGATGTTATCAGCCGGGTCCCAACGCCGTACACCAGGCGGTTGATAAGTTTATCGGGATCCACTCCCGCCGGAGGAGCTTCTTCTTTGATCTGTTTGATAATCTGCATCAATACCAGTTCGTCGAGTTTATTTGACAGCACAATCGAAACATCTCCGAAGCCTGCTTTGTCAAGCATCATGCTCGCCTGGATACTGAGATAGGCAAGGTCCCCCGAATCCAGTCGGATTCCCACCGGAGTGTGACCTTTACTCCGCAGTTCTTCGAAGACTTTTATAGCATTGGGGATACCACTTTCCAGTGTGTTGATTGTGTCAACCAAAAGAATGCAGTTATCGGGATAAACATCCGCATAGGCTCTGAATGCTTCCAATTCTCCCCGACCCAGTGACATGAAAGCCTGGACCATACTGTGCGCATGGGTGCCTTTGGGTGGTAGACCGAGTTTATAGGAGATACCGGTATTTGAGGTAAAATCGGCGCCGCCGATAAGGGCGGCTCGTGCACCGGCATTCGCCGCCTCGCTCTGCGCCCGTCGCATGCCGAATTCAATGGTCATCTTATCCGCACCGGCCCGCTTGACCCGGGATGCCTTTGTGGCAATCAGAATCGGATAATTCATATGATTCAGAAGCGGTGATTCGAGTATCTGTGCCATAGCAAGCGGCCCACGAACAACTAAGGCCGGTACATTCGGATGAATCACCCGGCCTTCGGCAATCCCCTCCATGGTTATCCGGTTAAAATTCCCGTTTTCTTCAAACCAGTCTAAAAAATCATCCGAAAAAATCGGCTTTCCCGATTTTCCCGTGTGATCGCGCAGCTTCTGGATCGACTGTTTATCGACCTTTACATCGCTCATCCATTCTTGAAGCCATGATGTTCCCGCCATGATACAATAACCGGCCTTATGGGCCCCATAATCGGGACAGGTCCGGAAAAAATATTCGAATTGAGCATTCGTCTCATGCATACCCATTTTGAAATAGAGCTGAGCCATGGTAAGCTGGTAAAAATCCGTATACAATATTCCATGCGTCAAACCATCCTGTACAAAGGCCATCCATACCTCTCTTTCTTATCGATTCGAAACTATTGAGCCGATTGCGCTAATTTATGTGAAATACTGTTTTTGCAATTCTCATTCCAGCAGGTGTAAGCCTCCAGCTAAGTTCTTGATACTGAATAAAAAGGAGAATATACCGAAGCGTATTTTCGCATATTTAAGAAAAGTGAATTTTCATTTATGGGAGACTGTGATTGAGAAGAAGAAGTGGAAGATTATTCCCAATAAATTGCTCACCCAGACCCATGCTTTTGACTTCTATTTTCCCATCACGCTTTCTCGACGTCTTTTAAAATGATATTGATTTCGTATTCTTTAAGGAAGATATCTTCACGATTGGCCAGGGCATAGCGCATGTGGGGTGAAATCTGGGTGGCAATGACATATCCCCAAACCGCTTTTTCGCCGGCCAGATACTGTTTGATCCAGTTCATGAAACCGAGAATCTGGCCACTGACTTCCTCGGCCGTTCGCTCGACTTTGAGCACGACAATATGGAAATTACCTTCCCGATCAACGCATAAAATATCGATAGCACCGATATCGGTTAAATATTCGAGACCGTCATTACCCATGTCATCAACGAATAATTCAAGGCCCTGCTGAATACTGTCGAGACTTCGGGCCAGGTAGGTTCGAAGCTGTTTTTCTTCAATCATTCCTCCGCCGACAAAGATTTCTTCGGGTTTTCCCCGGGCTGCCGTATCGGCACGGCGGACAAATAAAAAACCATGAGGGTCCTGGACTATTTCCCATTGACCATGAATGCGGGAATCGTATAATTCCAATTTGCCCGGGGAGGGACGGTAAAGGAAATCGTATTCACTTTCCGCACGCCGGGGTTTCTGGTTTTCGGGATAATGGACCCGTGATTGATGATTAACCGTACAGATGATTATATGGCATTGAATGGTGTTGGCATTCGCTTCAGGATATCGTTCCAGTATCCAGTCACGAACAAGCACATTGGTCGATTTCCCCCCCATCGCTTCGATAGCCTCACGGATCATCTCCCATATAAAAGGTCTTCCACGTTTGTCCATACCCGGCCCCCTGTTTGTTGTTCGAAACACGTGCATTTTTGCCGGCCGGTTAATCCGGCCCGGTTGTTCTTTTGTGTTTACAGTTTTCTCATTATGTGCAATTACCATACCAGAAATGGCGTAATCCGTTCAAAAATCGGGAATTATATTCTGGAATCGTCCACCGAAGTTCCCTTTGCCGTACCGGTGAAATTCTTACTTTCTAAAATTTTCCAACACCCTTTGCAATTTTTGCAAAGCTTCATCACCCAAAAGACACCGTTCATCGCCGTATTTTTGCACCAATGACCTAAATTGTTAGCGCATTTACATAATTATAGGCGAATTTTTCAGAGAATTTTTTCTTTTTTGAATGCTTTCAGTAAGTTAGAGGGTTGGCATAATGTTTGCTAATTTATGTTTTTTAGAAGTAAATTGGGGGGGGGATTTGACCCAGAATGAGAAAACGATTAAAATGTCTTCAAATATCATACCAGTATAAAAAAGTGTTTTGGATTATTTCACAATCCACCTTAGAATGGAGGTTGTGCTATGGCTGAGAGGAAAAAAGACAAACAGGTGAACATTCCGATTCCGACCTTGTTAACCCCAAGCGATATCGCGCAATATCTTCGGGTAAACTATTATACGGTTCGCGATTTACGTCATGCAGGACGTATCCCGCCTCCGGATATCACCATCGGTAACCGGCCTCGCTGGAAAACCGAGACGATTACGGCGCTGCTCAACAAAGGACATATTTAATAGTCTGTCCCAATGATCCCGTACCTGTAATTAATCACTGCAAAATCTTGATTACAGGTGCGGGAATAATTCCGGCGGATAACACCGCTTTCACCCCCTCAACAAATTCTGGGAAGCAGCCGTCCGGGTGGAATTTCTACCGGTCTGGTCCCACCAACTTCGGTTTCCAGAACAAGGGGGAAACGTCCCTTATTTTCGACCTTTCCGATAATTGCGGCATTTTTTGACTGCGGGCACGAATATAAGGCCTCCAGAGCTTTTTGGGCCATATCTGAGGGTACAACTGCTGCAAAGGTGCCTTCATTGGCAATCTGGAGTGGGTCGAAACCCAGAAAGGCGCAGGCGCTTTCGACAACCTGGGGGACGGGGATATCGGTTTTTTTCAATCTGATCGTTACTCCGGAATCGGCGGCAATTTCATTGAGGACCGTGGCACACCCACCCCGTGTGGCATCACGCATCACCCGAGTTTCAGGAACCGCTTCGAGCAGGGCAAGGGCCGGTTCGTGAAGGGGAGCGCAGTCGGAAACAGCACTGGAGGCAAATCCCAGATTTTTACGCTGCGCTAAAATTGCAATTCCATGCAAGCCCACAGGCCCGCTAATAATGATCGTATCATTCTTGCGGGCAAATCCGGCAGAAAGATTGATGCCTTCATGCACACTCCCGATTCCAGCGGTAGTAATAAAGATGCCGTCAGCTTTACCTTTTTCCACGACTTTCGTATCCCCGCAGCTTATGGCAACATTGGTAAGGGCACACATATCCTTGAGCGATTTTAATATTTTCCTGAGCAGCCCGGCATCAAGATCTTCTTCGAGAATAAGGGAGACGGCAAGATGGGTCGGTACCGCACCCATCATTGCAAGATCATTGATTGTCCCGCAGGCGGCAAGCTTACCGATATCACCGCCGGGAAATTCAAGGGGATTAACGACAAAGGAATCGGTGGTGAATGCGATCTTGCCGCATCCCGGAGAAATCACCGCCGCATCTTCAAAGGCACCGGTATGATCCGATGCAAGAACCGGAAAAATTATTTCACCCAACAATTCCTGCAATCCCTTCCCGCTTCCATGGGAAAGTTCGATTCTGTCAATTGTCATAAGCTGCTGAACCTCCTTTTTAGTAAGGTAAACATCTGAACCGAAGCGCCGGGAGTCTTTTCTCCATCCTTGGCGTGAGTTTGTTCATTTCGAGACCACACTTGACAAGTGAACAGCGGTGTTTTTCCGGTTTCGTTTACAAGTTCGCAGGTCCATGGTCTTGCACACTCACCGTTCGTACCGGTAGTATGCCGCGCATGAACCTTCACTCGACACCATGCAAGGACCCACCGGTGAGTTGGGGGTACAGGCGCCGGCAAAGAGTGGGCACTGGTCGGGACGTATAATACCTTTCAGTACTGCACCGCAGGAACATCCTTTCGGCATGATATCTTCTTGTATGTCTATTTTGTATTTGCGGCATGCATCATAGGAGCCGAATTGCTCCTGTAAAGCAAGGCCGCTGTTCGGTATCGGCCCGATACCCCTGAACACAGCATCGGCCGGGCTGAAAACCTCACTCATGAGCTGCAGGGCATGGGGATTACCCTCTGGTTTGACAATGCGCGGATATCGATTGACAACCTCATATCGGTGTTCTGTCAGTAGAGTCATGACAGCTTGAATGCCGCCGATAATATCGAGGGGTTCAAATCCGGTAACCACCCCGGGGATTTTTGCACCGGTGAGCCCGGCATAGGCTTGCATGCCGATAATGGCGCTGACATGGCCCGGGAGAAGAAATCCCGAAAGTGCAATATCCTTATCGTCGATAAGGACATCGAGTGCCGGGGGCACCAGACGGTGACAGATGATAAAGCTTATATTGGATAATCGTTTTTCGGATGCTATAACAACGGTTCGTGCAACAACCGGTATCGTTGTTTCGAACCCCACCGCAATAAACACATATTCTTCGGAAGGGTTGGACTCGGCAAGCTGAAGTACCTGAAGTGGTGATGTGACAACCTCGATTGCGGCGCCCCGGCGGCGGGCATTTTCAAGAGAGGTTTTGTTTCCGGGGACCCGCATCATATCACCGAATGTACACACGGTGACATCATGCTCAAGTGCAAGCTCTGCTGCCCGGTCGATTACCGTCCCCGGTGTCACACATACCGGACAGCCGGGCCCGGAAACGAGTTCAACATTTTCCGGGAGGAGGGGCCGCAATCCGAGGCGGCCGATCTCCATGGTATGCGTGCCGCATACTTCCATAATTGTAACCTGATCGAGCTTCCGAGCATGGGCATGGATGCCGTCAAGAAGCTTTTTGGCAGTTGATGGATCATTGAAATGCACTAAATTCATTGCGACTCCGTTGTATCGCCAAGCTCTTTAAACAGCGCCAGAGTCTCTAAGGCTTCCTGTTCATCATATTTCTGAATGGCCAAACCTGCATGGATAATCACATAATCGCCCACGCCTGCCTCGGGAGTCATCGAGATATCGGCATTCGTGGTATTGCCCGCCATATCACAGGTGGCAACCGTGCCGTCGATGCTGAGTATCTTTGCCGGGACTGCTAAACACATGTCAATACCTCTCAATCTTTAAGCGTACTACTCCTGATGTTTTCATTACTTATATTCGCTCTCCTCGCCCCTCCGATCACCGCCTGCCCAAAGGAGATGCACTCATCTCCTGGAGATAAAATACGATGATACACGGGCTTTAGTTTAAGATCGTGCAGTTTTTTAACCAAACGCTCGAAAAGTAATGCATTCTGGAAACATCCACCGCTCAGGCACACTGTGCCAATGCCGTTCTTTTTCGCGGCAATGTTCGCCGCCTCCGCACTTATATCCACAATTGAATTATGGAACCGCGCTGCGACGATCGATGTATCCGTGCCCGAAAGAAAATCATCGATTGCTTTCTTAAGCAGGAGGGGACCATCGAGAAGCAGTATTCCATTATCAACAATATCGAGGGAATAGGATCTTCTTTCGTTCCTGTCGGCATATCCTTCAAGCTCAATGGCCGGTTGTCCTTCGTAGGTTTGAACTCTGCAGATATCGAGGATCGCAGCGAGGGCATCGAAAAGCCGTCCCATACTCGTGGTTACCGGGCAATTAATATCCGATTGGAGCAGGGAGATAACCGCCTGCCGTTCCTTTGGGGAAAGCCAGGGACAGATTTTTTGAGCGGTGTGGGGGTACGTTTCCCACAGTGCACCGATTGCCATTCGTGCGGGATTACGCGTGGCTGCATCGCCGCCGGGCATTTTCATGGGGCTCAGATGGCCGATCCGTTTATATTCCCGGGTATCGGCAACAAGTATTTCGCCTCCCCAGAGTGTCTCGTCATCCCCGAGACCAAGACCGTCATAAATAAGGCATACCGACGGCCCGTCTATTCGGTTTTCCGCCATACATGCGGCAGCGTGGGCGTGATGGTGTTGTATTTTTATCACCGGACAATCATCCGTCGTGATGACCGATGAAACAAATCCACCCGGGTGAAGATCGATGATATACCGTTCCGGTTTCACCCCCAGAACGCCGATAAGATGATCGAGTACATGGACACCATTCTCAAGGGTTTCGACATTTTCGGCTTTACCGAGATATTGAGAGACATAGCAGGTTGACTTCCGGCCGATACAGACCGTGCTTTTCATAATGCCTCCCAATGCCACCATGCCCTCAACATTATAATTCACCGGAAGGGGAGCGGGGACATACCCCCGGGCCCTTCTCAGGAGTACCGGGTTTCCGGAAAGTATCCGCACAATGGAATCATCCACCCGTATATGGATCGGACGGTCGTTGACGAGGAAATAATCGGCAATACCGGTAAGCTTGGCAACCGCTTCTTCGTTGGTTATGCAGATCGGTTCCGAACTGAGATTACCGCTGGTCATAACAAGCGCATCATAACGATCGGTATCGAACAGCAGGGCATGAAGAGGCGTTGAGGGAAGCATCATGCCAAGAGTGGGAACACCCGGCGCGACCGATTCGGCTATTCCCTGTAGATCGCCTTTTTTGTCACAAATGACAATAGGACGTTCGATTCCTTCAAGCAAAAATTTTTCGGTTTCAGATAATGTGCAGAATTTTTTTACATTCGGTATACCGGCGGTCATGATCGCCAGAGGTTTCTGCTCCCGTCTTTTGCGGTTGCGGAGTATAACCACCGTTTCTTCACAATCGGCTCTGCAGGCAAGATGAAACCCTCCCAGACCCTTGATTGCCAGAATTTTGCCCTGGGCAAGCAGGTCGACGGCGCGGCCGACCGGATCGGTATCCTGAATCGCTTCTCCTTTGCCGTCAAGAAGCGAAAGTGAAGGACCGCAGTCGTTGCAACAGACCGGCTGAGCATGAAACCGGCGGTTTCCCGGGTTTTCGTATTCGGCTTTGCATAATGGACACATGGCAAAGTCGGTCATGGTAGTATTGGGCCGGTCGTAGGGGAGTCCGGTAATTATTGTATATCGGGGACCGCAATCGGTACAATTGATAAAAGGATGACCGTACCGGCGGTTGGAGTGGTCGCGCATTTCTTTGAGACAGGCTGCACATGGCGCGGTATCACGAGTGATGTCAACATCAGGTTTTTCCCCGTGTTTACTCGCAACGATAACAAAATCGTCATAAGTCTCGCCAGGGCTCTCTTCTTTAACATCGCACGAACGGATCCGGGCAAGGGGAGGAGTTTTGGTACAAAGATCCTCAAGAAATGCATCCAGCTGTTTTTGCGTACCCCGGGCGCGGATTACCACCCCTGAAACATCGTTCCGTACATCACCCCTGATCCCATGTGCATGGGCGGTTCGATAGACAAAGGGGCGAAACCCTACTCCCTGAACAGTGCCGGTAATGGTGATCGTGTATGAAATCATGGGAAAAAGGTAGAATGAAAGAATGGAGTGACGGGGTATCCTTTAGGGAGCAAGACAGCATTCTGAAGCATTCAAACCTTCCGCTACTCCATTACCCCATTCTTCTTTACTTTCTGTTTTAAATAATCAAAAAATCCATCCATGCCTTCCCCGGTTTTAGCGGAGACACTGAATGTTTCGAATGTCCGGTTCAGGCTTTTACATTCGTTAATTGCTTTCTGTATGTCGAAATCGAGATAGGGAGCCAGATCGATTTTGTTGATAAGCAGCATGCTGATCCTGTGAAAGAGCGCAGGATATTTCAGAATTTTATCATCCCCTTCCGGCAGAGAAAGAATCGCCGCTTTTTCATGTTCGCCCAGATCGTAG
>WJLZ01000142.1 GCA_014728215.1 Chitinivibrionales bacterium | reverse complement strand
TCAGTTGGTCCCGGGAAGTCAGTATGAGTGCGAATCCCGATCAATGGCATAAGGCTATAAAGGACGGCACCGATGAATATATCATCAATGTCCTCGACTGGTTCAAGAGCGGTGATCCGTGCGATTATATTGTCAACGATCTCATGGTCGAATACAAAGACATGATCGATTCGATGAGAAATACCGGAGCAAAACTGACATTCAATGTTGCCTGTGTAGCATGGCCCCACGGCCCGAATCATGGTATCGGGGACGGCGAGTCACCTTACGAGTTCAGCGATTTCGATTGCCTTGTTGACTTCGAAAATACGCAAAACTGTACGGTCGTTCCGGCGAGCTATCTGTTTATCCGCATCTACAAGGAACGTGGCTATAACTACGTCACCTGTGATAATATCCATGCCTCCCGTTTTGCCATAATCATGAATATCCACATGCTCTACCAATATCTTACCGGTGAAAGTCCGATCGGGCTCTCGACGTACCGTCATTCCACCGGTGAATTGCTTTCGGGTACGGCATCCGACAGTGACTGGGAGTGGGCCGAAGAAACCGCGGCGGAAGAATGGCTGCGGTGGCAGAATTTAAAGAGCGGAGCAACAACTCTTGCCCGCTTTAAGACCGCCCCGGCTCATTCCATCCCGGAATTCAACCATGCAGTCGATAATTTCATCTTTAATCCGGCAGGACAGAAAATCGGGGTGATGCCCACTAATTCTGCAAGGGGAGTGTACATAAATAAAAAGGGTACTACAACACTGATCATCAATACAAATTCACCTGCAAAACCTTAATTTGGCGCCGCCGCCTACAACCAATTCTGGAGGTATTATGAATAATCGATCCCGCATACATATCAAACTCCTCCTGTGCATCGCGATTTTACAGGGGATACTTTTGGCCGCCGATGTAGAAATTGCCTATTTCCGGTATAATAAAAAAGCGGCGGCGTCATTTACTTTTGATGATGCTCTCTCCTGCGCCTTCGATAAGGCCGCCCCACTTTTTGATATGTATGGTTACAAAATCACCGAATATATCCAGGTAAACCGGACTTTTGAAGACCAGTGGCCTCACTGGCGTGAAATTGCACAAAACGGCCATGAGGTCAGCAATCACACCTGGACCCATCAGAACGGCAACATGGATGTTGCTGATTACGATTACGAGATCAAACAGGCTGCCGACAGTATCTACCGGATGACCGGGATTTTCCCCATGTCCTTTGCCTACCCAGGATGTAAATATACCGAGCGATGCAGGAAATATATTCTCGATGTTCATCCGCTCGATCGGATATGCGGAAAACTCTATGTTAACGGGCAGATGACTATTCAGGCGGCAAGGCATGGGCGCTGGACCCCCTCTGGGCGGTTGCCCTTTTTCATGCCATTGGTAACGGCGGTCTTCTTCCCTGGGGATTCGACAGTCTTGCCCAACATATTCATTATGTCCACGAGACATACGACGACAGTCTCTGGGTCGACACCTACGCCAATGTGGGACGGTATATCATGGAACGGGACAGTGCCACACTCGAAGTTGTGAGCAGTACCGCAACCAGCGTGACGGTCCGACTGACCCTTCCCCCGGAAATGGCCGGCAAAGAAACCTATGGATTCAAATGGTTCGACGTCCCCCTGACTCTCATAATCGATGAGGGCGGTGAAGAACTGCTTTATGATCTCGTTCCGGGCCCCGATCCCGTCACCATTGAGTATAGCCGGTGTTATACAAAAGGCGCCGATCCGACCTCCAATGAAATATCCGGGAAAACCGTCCCCGGACAAGAACACCGGAAACTCCGGGCCGTCAGAAGTAATGATGGAACGGCATTGCACCTTACCATGCCCTCGGTGCACCATGAGGCTCTTGCCGTTTCCCTGTATTCGTTGTCGGGACGAAAAATTTCAAGTACAGCCCGGCGGGGAGACTCACCTTCCTCGATAACACTCCCGCTGCCCTCAAGCAGCGCCGTCTATATCTGCAGAATAGAATCGAGTCAAGGAGAATTCCATTCTTTTATGGTTGCGAAACAATAACCTCCAAAGGAGAAATAATGATTGGAGATAAAAAGCTGCACGGGATCATCATCCTTCTTTTACTGGGGGCGCCGGCTCTATTCGCCCAGTCGTGGGGCTGTGCATCACGGGTTTTTAGCCGACCCGACGCCTTTGTTTTCGGCAACAATGGTATCGACGATCTGCGGATGGTCATGTTTACCCCCGACAACTGGCAACAAAGCGACAGCCGTCCTGCCATGCTTATCGTTTTCGCCGGGGGATTCAACAAAAAATGTGTCGACGGCTTTACCGCTTTCCGGCGTTATTACTCACGGCAGGGCTTTGTGGTCTTTGTCCACGAATACCAGTTGCTCAGCCAGGGAGTAACCTATATCGAAGAACAGGTTCCCGATTGCAAGATGGCTGTGCGGTGGGTCAGAAAAAACGCAGCCGAACTTGGCGTTGATCCAAATCGGATTATCTCATTCGGTGGATCGGCGGGAGGATTTCTTTCAACCTCTTCTGCTGCGATCGAGGGACTTGAACATTCAGACCAGGACCTGACCATATCGTCAAAACCCGACCTCTGCATGGAAGTCTCCGCGGTCCTGAAAATCGCCGGAACCGTCTACGATGAAGATACACGGATGGGAGAAGAAATTGAAGCTTTACGGAATCTTTCGGACAACATGCCCCCTACTATTCTCATGTACGGCTTTGATGACGGCCTTAAGGAGCAAGGGAAAGAGTTTATCGACAGTGCCGCCGATTATTCTTTCGATACTGAACTCCACATTTTCAACGGTGAAGGAAGAAAAGGGCACAGTTTCTGTTTCCGGGAGGACTCTACCGTTGCACCGGCCGGTGAAGACTCGGTCATTTCCTGGACAATGGCATTCTTCGAAAAGCACGGCTTTTTGCCGGAACAGGACCCGGTAGCGGCACGCCCCTTTTGCCGTCAATTGACCGACAAACCAGCCCTCAATATCAATGCTGGTTTCACGCCTGTTTTCTATACTTTATCAGGAAAAAGAATTCTCCATCGCAATATCAATTCCGGTTCTCTCTCAGGCGGTCCCCGCTCCCATAGCTCCTGCATCTATATCATGAAATCGGGACCGAGAAACTACAAGCAGGATTTTTATATCGCACGCTGATACGGTGGTGCTGAGGGGGAATACCACTCCTGTCGAAAAACTGTAAGGAAAAAGCGTCGCCTCAAAAAAAACCGCATCCAAAAGCATTTCCCTAAACAAAAGACCAAAATTTTTTCCGCAAGTTTTCTCAGGTTCATTCGTCATATATATTGGATGAGTAGTCTAAACAGGGCCGTATTTTGTTCCGGAGTTTTAGTTGAACGACGACGAATTACTGCAAAAACTTCACGATGGTGACCGTAGCGCTTTTGCCGCTCTGGTACGGGAGTACCAGTCGATGGTAGTGAAAACATGTTACCGTATTCTGGGCACCAGAGAAGAGGCTGAAGATGCCGCACAGGATGTTTTTGTTCGGCTCCTTAAAAAAGCCGGTGACTTCCGGGGAGATTCAAAAATCTCCACCTGGCTGTACAAAATAGCGGTGAACACTTCCCTCAACCATCTTCGAAAAAGGAAATGGGTTTCCTTTCTGGATATCTTTTCCCTTTCCGATAAGGAACCCGGCAAAACAGCGTATGTTCCACCGGCATCGAACAATGACCGCCCGGACCACCGAATGGATCGCAAGGACGAGCGGAGAATGCTCAATGAGGCTCTGGGAAAAATTCCTGCAAAGCAGCGGATTGCCTTTGTCTTGAGCAAATATGACAATTTTTCCTATGAAGAAATCGCTGATATTATGAAAACCAGTCTTTCATCAGTGGAGTCCCTTATTCACCGGGCAAAAGTAAATCTTCAGAAAAAGCTTGTTTCATATTACCAAAGTTCATAAAGTTCGCAAGTTTTTTTAAAATAGAGGTGTCATATTAAATGAGGTACAAAAAATGAACTGCAAAGACATACAAAATTCATTAATCGACATAATCGATGGAAGCCCGGAGTCCATAAAAATCGAGCAGTATCATGTCCATATTAGATCGTGTACCCGTTGCCGGAACATAGTACAGAAGGTCAGTGAATCCTGGAACAAGTGGGATCCCGCAGCAGAAATAGAGGTTCCACCAAATTTTTATCATGAAATTGTTCAAAAAATCGAACATAACCATAATCCGCTTACTTTTATCGAAGAAACAATGCATAAATGGCAACTGATAGTACAACCGGCAATAGCGATACTTCTTATTATTGCGGGAATCCGCCTTGGTGCCTACCTGGGCACGGGGCAGACACAGCAGCATGCAGATACAACCAAAGTGGCAACGGCATCAGAGGGCTATTACGATGTTTTCGATGTATTGCCGACCAACACGATGGCTGATTATTACTACGGAACCTCGGCGTATGAAGAGGAGACGGTACAATGAAAACAAAAACCATAACCTTTCTCTTAATAATTTTGACAGCCATAAATATCACCGGATTCGGGTTCATGATTTATCACCGTTTTTTTACCCGTCCATCCTATCATCGAGCTCCCGGCCTCATGAGACATGGGCCGCGGGGCTTAATCAGAGACCTTGAACTCAAGCCGGAGCAACGGCAAAAAATATTCATGCTCAGAAAAAAAATCCACCGGGAAACATCGGATATCAGGAATTCGCTCCGGGACTCCCAGAAAAGCCTTCTGGGATATGTGCAAAAAGAAAATCCCGATACCGCAGCCATCGACAGTATCCTTAAAACGATATCACGTTACCAGTATGCGCTGCACAGGAAAGCAATTTACGGAATGATGAAAGAAAAAGGAATATTGACGCCCGAACAACGCGAAAAAATGATGAAGAGATTCGAAAGACGAATAGAACAGTGCGGCCCCCGTTTCCCCGGCATGCCACCCGACGGAAAAGAACGCCGTCATTTGCACGGGAGAATGGGCAGAGGCCCTTTCAGAAAGGGTAATTGAGGAGTAATTTCCAGAAGAAGCTTTTCTGAACAGCTGCCGAATAGAAAGCACATAAAAACGTAACGGTCGTTCAGGGAATACCCGGGTATCTCACGAAAGGCCACCCATAGTTCACTTAACCACTCTCAGGGGAGGTAATCATGAAACAACGAACACTCTCACTAATAACTCTGGCCGCATTGGCGATGACGCTTTTTGCAGGAACCGCCCTTGCCCGGGGACCCCATCATGGGAAAAACTGTGAGGGCTCACCCCGCATACTGGAGATCATCCCCGATCTGACCGACAATCAGAAGGCGGAGATCGAAACACTTATCGAACAGAAACGCTCGGCAATGAAAGATGAACGGAAAAAGGGGCTCAAACTGATGATCGAATTGAAAAAACTGGTCGAAGATGACGTTGCTGAACCCAAAGTTCACGCCAAAATCGACCAGATCGCCGAACACCGGGCAACAGGCATGAAAAAACGATACGCTCACCACCGCGAAATTGCAAAAGTACTCACCGAAGAACAACGGGAGTATTTAAAGGAGCTTGGTCCGGGTTTCATGATGCATAAATTTGGTTGCGGCCGTAAAGGTCATGGCCAAATGCACGGCTGGTAATCCTTTACGGGGCCCTGTCAAACTACCCGAGGCTGCCTTTCAGCATTCCAGAAGGCAGCCTTTTTTATTATCCCCCCTTTCCATTCTAAAGTTTGTGCATTATTTTAATTTATAAACTTTTTATGTGTTTCAGCAAGGAGCAGCATTGCAATAGATTATTATTGTATTGCTACTCTTTTAGCTTATAACCGGAATTCGGAGTATAATCATGCAACGTTTTTTTCGTACCCTTATTTTTTTCTTTTTTACTTTCCAACCCTCTCTTTTTGCTCTTTCTTTTTATGTTTCACCAACAGGGCTTGATACAAATCCGGGTACGGAGGCCCAGCCTTTCAGGAGTTTGCATAAAGCTGCAGAGGCTGTTGCATTATCAGGCAAGACAGAAGCAATTTCAGTCATTATTCGCGAGGGAACCTATTACCTCGACAGCACCCTTACATTCACCCCTGAGCACAGCGGTACCGCCGATGCAAAGGTTGTTTTTTCTTCATTTCCCGGTGAAAACGTTATCATTCATGGTGGGGCAACAATTACCGGGTGGCACAAGGTTACAATTGATCCTCCCGGTACTCCTGCCGCGGCGGCGGGAAAACTCTGGGAGGCCGATATCGATACCGGATGGTTGTTTCATTCGCTTATTGTTGAAGGGATCGAACAACGACGGGCAATGAAGCCCGATCATGATATCTGGAAAGATTTTGTGGGTGGTCAGGAAGAATGGCCCGACCTCGAAAGCTGGCAAAGTGTGTCCCCTATCGGTCAGTACATCGTACTTCCTTCCGGCTACCTTTCCTCTCCTCCAGCCAACGGATGTCTTGAAATAAATGTTGCCCCCATCGACTGGAAAAATGATCTCTCCGTGTTGCGGAATATCGATACTTCATTGAATTCAGCCATGCGGCACAGCAAAAATATCATTACCGGTTTTCGAAGTACCGGGGCGCCTTTTCGCATAGAAAATATCATTTCGGCATTGGATACCCCCGGCGAATGGTGTGTCGATTCGGGTATCGGTAAAGTTTACTACTGGCCGCCCGATGATACCATGAATAATAAGCAGGTCGACGCACCCCGTCTTTACAACCTTATCCGGCTGCAAGGTGAAGAAAGCACAAGTCAATGGGTCCACCATATCGAATTTGAAGGCATAACCTTTGCCTATGCCGATCGTATGCCCGCCGACCAGTGGCCCGACGAATGGACAAAGAGAAATTTCGAAAATCCTGACGGCGCTCTTTATCTGCAGGGTGTCGAATACTGCGCAGTCCGCAATTGCCGGGTGATCCACACCGGTGCCAATGCAATAGCTCTCGATCACCATGTCCAGAATGTCGCCATCGAAGGCAATGAGCTCGCCTGGTGCGGCTCGGGTGGAGTCCAGATGTACGGATACGGTCCGGGGACAAAAGATGAACAGAAATACAATTCGGTTATCCGTAATCATATTCACCATGTAGGACTGGTCTACTGGCATGGATGTGCCGTTTCGCTGTTCCAGAGCGGGCATAATACCATTTCTCATAATTACATGCACGATCTCCCCTACTGTGGGGTTTCCATTGTCGGAACCAGCTATGAAACAATTAACCGGGGCCCCGGTACAGGTGCGGTGGATACCTATGGTAATGGTGAAGCAATGCATCATATCAGATGGAATGAAATCCCGGGCATGCTTTTTACCCGGGGCAATGTACTCCCCTATCTTCATTCGCGTAGTAATATTGTGGAGAAAAATATCGTGGTCGACTGCATGCTGAAGCTCGCCGATGGTGGCGCCTATTATACCTGGTCATGCGGGGCCTATAATGAATTTAAAGATAATCTTACTCATTACACGACCATGCCCTTCGATAAACGGCGGGCCTATGCTGTTTATATGGATGACAATGTCGATAGCACCCTCCTGCAATCAAATATCTCATGGGCTGAAACACACGATGTTATCAGCATCAAACACAAAGGCGATAACCAGTGGATAAATCACCTGGATTCGACATCCCGCACCCCTCAATACGACTCCATACAAAACATTATCCTTCAGGAAGTTGATGCTGCAGGTGGATGGATCGGCGAAATAACCGACCGGACTTTGGATGCCTCTGTGTCTCGATTTATTGGATCAACCGGACCTTACGCCACTACTGTGAGGGTAACATCGAAGAAAAGCAATCACATTGTAATTGAGCTGATATTTTCTTCGAAATCAAAGAGTCCCCTCGAAATTACGCTCTACGATTTTCTTGGAAGGGCCATTGCGGCCGGAAAATTCAACAGGATAAATCCGGGCAAACAAACACTTTATTTGAGGAGGGCCGGAGGATTTCCGGGAAATGCCTATATTTGTCAAATCAAAACGGAAAAAAGCAACCAACATTTCAGAGTAATTAATTTCGAATAACCCGTACTTAGCTCATCAAAGCTGTTTTTTAGGATATTTATTATTATATTATAAGGTTATACGATCATCGTTTAAATCATCATTATTTGAACTGAAAGGAGTTCAGCAATGGCATTTACTCCCTGCCGACAATCCGCCGGGAAAAGGATCACCACCGCACTTGCCCTGATTTTCACTCTTGGCATACTGGCTCTGCCCGTATCCGCCGCCACGAGTGTTACCGTTGATTGCAGCAATGAAATCAGCGAAGTGGACAAATTCTGGAATGCTGTTGGTATGGTTGTCGGAGGGGTTGATGATCAGGCGACACTCATGCGGCTTTTCGATCCGGACTGGCGGGTTCACTTTGCGCTTCTGGGCGCGGTACCCCACAATGGTCAGAAATACTGCCGCATGCACTGGCTTCTCACCCTTGTTGAAGGTACCGATCTGAGAGGCGAAAATCCTGTTTACGACTTTTCCAAGCTTGATTCCCTCTTTGATCTCTACAATGCCAGTGGTTTGACGCCCTTTCTTGAACTCATGGGCAATCCTGGTGGTGAATTCGATCACAATAACTATTATGATTTAACCCAGAACGAAGACTGGCGCAAGCTGGTGAAAGCATTGGCCGAACATTATATCAACAGATATGGCCTGGAAGCCGTTCAGGACTGGTATTTTGAAGTCTGGAATGAAGTCGGCACCGGATTCTGGCCCAACGGAGCCGAGACCTATGCACGATTTTACGATTATACCGTCGCCGGCATAAAGGAAGCGGATTCTTCATTACGGGTCGGCGGGCCTGCTTCCAAGGAAGAGTGGGAAGTTTTCTTTAATCATATCGTTAATGAAGAAAATTATGTGACCGGCGATACCGGAACACCGATCGATTTCATTTCGGTCCATCTGAAAGATTGGGCCGCCGGTTTGACCAAGCTTGAGCTGCAATACCACGACAGCCTTGCCCGCACCTGGCCTTCACTTGCCGATAAACCTTTTTTCAACGATGAAGCCGATCCGGCAATCGGGTTCAGTTCACCGAAATATTTCCGTCCTCTCCCCGAATATGCCGCCTTCATTGCCAATCAGGTGATCCAGAAAAAGATCCGTATCATCGATTCGGCCGGTATTAACTATCCGGTCCTCAGTAACGACAACGGGTTCATCGGACCATGGATGTGGCGGGGCCAGTTTGCCAAATTCGGGAATCCAATGCCGAATAAATTTGAAATTAACGCAAAGTCCGACAGTTTCACCTATGTTAAGAAACCGGCCCATTCCGTTATGACCCTGCTTTCGCTCCTGGGAGACAAGCGGGTCGAGTGTAACAATGAAAATCTGAGCGATACCTTATGGAATAAAGGAGTACTTGCAACAACCCGTGATGATAATCAGGTGGTGGTTCTTTTCAGCAATCGGAAAGCGGGATCCGATGAAATTGAACTGGAAATCAACAATATTCCTTTTACCGAAGCGGCGCTGGCACATTATATCATCGACAGCACACGTTGTAACCCCTATGCCCACTGGCAAAGCGACAGCATACCACCCGAGGACACGCTGGAACTTCTGAGGAACAATCAGGAGCCCGGATACGTATTGCCGATCGATAAGGTGACAATCAGCGGGGGAACTTTTTCACACAATTTTATGCTTCCCGAAAACAGTGTCTCACTTGTTGTTTTGAGCGGCAAACCGGTCGATGCCCCGATGGACCCCACCGGCGTTACCGTGGAGCAGTATGATGGTATCTATGGCCCTGAATATCTGGTTACATGGGACGATTTGGACAATTACCATCTGCAAACATACGAGGTCATGCATTCGGAAACTCCCAATGGTCCCTGGGAGCGGGTCAACAATTACGACCTCCTTTCAACGGCATTTATCCATGCAGGCCCTGAAACTGAAGGCTATTATACTGTCAGGGCAACCGATTACTGGGGCCGCCGGTCAGACGGCACCGCGGCAAAATGGATCAGAGCCGGCCGTGCGACGATTACCCATGCGAAACTCACCGATCGCATGCTTGTAATCCCCGAAGCCGGTATAAAGAGCAGGATTACACTCCGGAAAGGCATTACCGGATTCAATATCTTTAACGCTCAGGGAAGAAAAGTATTCGAATATCGCAGAAACACGGCCGACAAGGCAACGGTAGTTCCGGTGAATATGTCCCGGTTCGGCCAGGGTATACACGTTGTCCGGTATGTGCACCAGTAAACCAGCCTCATTACAACGACATAACAGAGCCGCTTCCCATACCTGGTGAAGCGGCTTTTTTATGGAACCACTCTTATATCCAGTCCCGCCCCCAATCGGATTTCCGGATACTCACCTCAAGACCTCAAATATAGTTTCATCAGCGAAAGGGACTGTGAACAGAATAGTTCATCGTCTATTGGATAACAGAAAATAACCAGTGGATGCGGATACGATCATGGGTGGTGAGACAGAATGGGGAAAGCAAAGGAAGATACCTGTTTTAAATATACACGTGGAGTAATCCCTGTATCGGGGGGGTACAATTCGAGAATGATAATGATAAAATGGAATAGATACTCTCCGGCACCTCTTTCTTATCACTCATAATCATTCTCGTAATCGTACATCGAATTATCAAAGGCCTGCAAACGTATTATCGGCTTCCAGCCTGATCATATAGACCCCCCTGGTGAGATTTTTCCGACCAAGCTGTACCTGTTCCGCCACGGCGCTGTTTTTTCTCGAATAGGAGTAGACTTTTCTGCCGTTAACCGTATATATCGAAAAACCCTGTATGCCCGCGGGAAGCGAAATCTTGTACGAAGACATACCGTCGTATGCAGGCAACCTCATGGTAGAGGGGTGGAGCATTCCGGTGCGAGCCATGCGCACAGGATTTACAACAGGTATTTCGTATTCCGAAACCGGATTGTCCCAATAATCGAGTGCCTGCACTTTGTAAAAACCTTCCTGTGAGGGTCCCGAATGAATAAAACCGGTGCAGAGGATATCCTGATCGTTAACCCGGGCGTAATCGCCTTGCTCTGATTCGGAATAGAGCAGTTCGTAGGTTTTAATCCGTTTTGAGAGAAGGTCGTCCCATAAAACCAGATATTCTTTTCCATAAAGACCATCGTATTCTTCCACCCGGACATCCTGCGCATCGAGTGTATCGACCTCATTTGCCAGCGGGGGGGTCATCACGATCAGGCTGATACCATTGTTCGGAAGCTTGAATCCCATGGAATAGGAGCCGTTTGAAGGTCTGATAATGCCGGGCTCATAGCCAAGGTAGTATTCCAGCTCGTTGTGTCTCCGCATCTCATCGAGTTTGTCCTGCGGTGGATTCGAGGTGGTGTCGTCGGGCCAGATCGGGTAAGGATTAGTATGCTCGTTGTCGATGCGGTAATGGGCCAGCACAGCAGAATCAAAGGGAAGATTATTAAAAGTCAGATTGACATCCTGTTGAGTATACCGGTAGTTAAACAGGAGTGCCGCAACTTGATCACCGTTCTTTGTCACGAATATTCCCAGCGAATCACTGTTGGATGCATCCGGTTCTCCCTGGGTAACAACACACTGCTGATTTCCGAGCATTCCGAGCATGGTCATGACATTATGGACCGGTTTTTTTACTGTGCTGAACTGCGTACTGTCGCCGAAGGCAACAAAATGAGAACGCACCAGCCAACTTTTACGGTAATCCATGGATGAGGTGATAAAGCCATTATCGTTGCTGATCAGTTTGAGGTCTATGCCTGCGCTGTCAACAATACGTTTCTGGTGCTGATAGGCGCATGATGCAATATAGGCGGCGTATTCGGTATTGGCCCGCCAATAGAAAATTGACACAAACTCACGGGTGTCCGGATTGAGTTCTCCAATGCTGTTCCATCCGATAATCGGATCGGCTTCGGTATTCATGAAAGGAATATCGGAGACACCGGTAAAGCCCAGATCCAGAAGCTCATGATACTCTTCAATTTCCTTATCGGTAACGGTACGCGCCCGGAGGTTCAAATCGTCATCGGCATGATCGCCCTTGACATGGACCGAAAAAACATCCAGTCTCGTTCCAGTTTCGCCCGTATAAGCATTGGTGCTGTCGGTTATGTGGGCAAAGAATTTTTCCAGCATATATTCGGAAGCCGGCGCAGCAAGCTTCACTTCCGGGTCAGCCTCATCAATACCGGCACGGATCGCTTCATAAAGAAGGTTGTATTTATGCGGGCCATAGGGCCAGAAAGCGGTTCCCAGTTCATTCCATTCTTCGAAATACCAGCTTTTGACTTCACTCCCGCCATAGGTAGCAGTTAAATGGTTAATAAATTCTTTCATGAATTTGCGCCAGGCGTCTTTCTGCTCATTGAAGGTGGAATCATTCCTGGAAAAGGAGATGAAATCTGCCGGATACCCCATCAATTGAATAAAAGGCTTGAGTCCTGCATCAAGAATTGCAGTAATCGCTTCATCGAACTTTGTGAAATCATAGGTGGGGTTTGACGATACAAAATCGGAGCCTCCAACCAGGTCCATCAAAAAGAGATAGCGTATATATTTGACACTACCATGGGGCACCGTGCCGATAAGCGATAAATTCTGTTGCTGAAGCGGTGAAATGAACGTATTATATGCACCCTCTCTCTCTCCCCGGGAAGTGTTATATTTGAGATCCCCCCCCACACAATTCCAGAAGTGCTTCAATTCTCCACCATTTTGAGAGCAATCGGTGGTTATGTTCCATGCACTGTAACCCGCGGTAGAAAATGCCATCAGCATACAAATAGCGGATGAAATCAAAACAAAAAAATTCGCTAAAGAGGTTCCGTCATGGTGTGTGCCCTTGTGCTCTGCCGTCATTGCACGCTCCTTTCTTTGAAAATCTGATTATTTCTTGCAATATAAACAAAATTCCCGAAAAATTCTAATATTTCATTACAAAAATATATAATGAAATACATAATAGCCGTGAAATTAAATTTTAAAATCATTCAACATAATAACATAGATACCATACCGCTCAACACGCCGGAGACAGGTCCGCCAATGAATACGGCGCGGCGGCACGGTTGAAATACCGTCATATCAAAAAGCAAAACAACACTTTAAATTTTACAAAAAAAATCCGCCCCTGCCTTTCGGAAGAGACGGAAATCTCTTTCTCATATTTCCTTTTGATTCGATACCTTTTACTTGCCGAATATATTATACAAATAATAGACGACCGAAACGATTGAAATACCAATTGCGGTAAGCATGCCGAGATTCCACCAGAATCGGAGCCCTCCTTTAGGCATATCCTTTCCAAGATACTCTTTTTTGTTATTGAGCAGGAAAAATGAGATATACGCAATAGGAAGCATAAGGCCGCATATTGCCGAGGTTGGAATGGCGATCCATGATCCCATATATTTCCAGAGCACCACACCCAGAAAGCCGGGAGCAGGGATCATACAGGCAAGTTTGTATTTCCAACCACCGGGTTCGACATTAAACATTTCACATGCAGCGAATCCGGAAGTCAGCATTTGCATATTGATTGCATTGAATGTCATTCCGGCGATTCCAAGGCCGAAAATCACCCGGGATAAGAAGAGCGGGATTCCCGCCCCCTGGAGCATCGATGCAGCCTGAATTGGTGATATTTTGGTACCGTCAAATTCAGCGCTTCCGTGGATAGTACATGCCGCGGCGATAATCATGAGCCCCGTAGCAAGAGTATAGGGTATCCACATACCGGTCACCAGGTCAAACTTCGCTATTCCCCGGTGCTCTTTTCCCCACCCTTTGGCAAGGTAAGAATAACCGAACAGAAAAGTCATATTGATACCGACTGCGGCCGAGAAACCGGCGATCATAATCGAAACACCCACATGCTCTCTGGGTATATAGGAAAAGGGAATAAATCCGAGAAATACCTTGCCCCATGCGACCTCACCGGCAAAACTCTGACGAATAACCACGGCGGCAAAACAGAATATTATTATCCAGATATTCCATTTAATAATTCGCTCAACGAGCTTTATACCTTTTTTTCCTTTGGCATAATTCCATGATATCCAAGTGGCAACGAAGAGAATACAAATTCCGATAACCAGTAAAAGGATACCATGAGCGGTAGCGCCGGGGTCCCATCGGGTAATAGCAGAAATGATATCTGCAATCATTGCCGAGCAGAGCGCATATTGAGGGAAATGCCATATTATGTTGGCAATAAGCGCTCCAAGGGCCCAGGCCCATGCAATGCTCGGATGAATGTGTCGACTGATCGCGGAAAATGGCTTTTCGCCAACAGATAAAGACTGATGAGACATCGCCGACAGCATGATAATACCTAAAAACATGGAGACCGGCTGAAGCCAGAGGAGTTTATATCCTAAAAAGGCGCCGGCAAAGAGAGAAGCAAACGCGGTCCCGCCGCCAAGCGTCATCGCGCTCTGAAACCAGCCAGGACCGGTCCTGGCCCAGTATCCTTTCCATTTTTCTAAAGTGGGGAGCTTTTCAAGCTCGGCCAGTTGCGCCTTGTCCTTTGCCAATGCTTCCGGACTCGCCTCCGCAAACATGGGCAAACCTTTAACCGAGTGACCTTGCTTTTCACTCATAATACCTCCTCATATTTATAATAAATGGAATTCTCAGGTAAATGGGTTATCTGGAATGAAACCAAAGTTAATTCAGGTTAATACCAGAAAATCAAAATAGTTTTCGAAGACTCTGCAGGACAACCATATTTACAGTATAGTTGAAACAACGTTTTGGAGGTGCTCAAAATATCGTTGAATAAACCTTATGATACATAAGCGAAACAGATATAAAGCATCGGTACGACTTTATGATATAAAGTAACATAAAAACTAATGAGTTAAACCATTTTTTTTTAAAATAATGAGCTTTTATTATTCCACTAAAAGTAGATAATTTCTTATACTTAGATATATTTTAATATTTTTGAAATAATCGGCTCCGATATGCGAATTTTTCGGGGAGCTGCGCAAAAATTTTAAAAAAAAATAAAGAAAAACAATAAACACTAATTATTATTAGCAGGAAAGGGCCCCCCAATGAAACGACTACTTACCGTTTTTTCACTTACCGCAGCGATGGCTTTTCTTTTAGCTTCAAATTGTGATGATGGTGGAGATACTACAGTGGATCCGGTTGAGGAAAAGATGGGAACCCTGCAAATCTCCTATTCCTCGAATATTGCAAAATCGGGCAGATCAGATGCAGTCTGGCTCGAAACAACCGACAGCACCTTTGTCAAAACAGTATTTGTTTCAGATTGGATAAGGACAGGAGGAGCCTTAGAATATAGCGATGTTATTAATTCGCGTTGGCAGACAAGCTATTCCGGCGACCCCAACGCAGTTGCAGCCGCAACTCCTACCGCTGGAAGCCAGACAACTACCATAGAAATCCCTACCGACTTTTCACCCGGGACCTACCTCTACATGGTTGAAATCATGCTCATGGATTCTGTCGGCACCAATTTTATCGCCGCCGGCGAAATTGAAATAGGCAGCGATCAGTCTCAAAGCAGCGCCACTCTTATCCAGGACCATACAGGATTTAGTGATGCTTTATCCAATGTAAGCGCAACCTATACTGCAAATTGATTTGAAAGGAGCCGTCATTATGAAATCAACAAATAATTTTTCACGACGGGAATTCATTAAGAATACGGCTGCTTTATCGGCGTTGCCGGTTATTACATCGTGTTCAACCAATCCTGAAGAAAAAGCCACGGTTCCGAAACAGAGTGTTGCTATCGGATCGGGTACAGAGGAAATATCCGTGATAGGTATGGGAGGCGGTGCGGTTTTCTTTGGGCTTTCCGACGCCGAAGCACAGAGTGTTCTGGAAGAATGCGTAAACTCCGGAATCAATCTCTATGATACCGGTCCCAATTATCACCTGACTCGCAAAGACGGGGATGCGTATATTCCCTTTAATATATCAGAAGAACGCTACGGAAAGGTTCTTTCTAAACATCGTGATAAAGTTCTCATATCGACAAAAACAACCAATCGCCCCAATGCAAATCAGACCGCAGCGGAACAACAGGCGGTTCTCGATGCAATCGACACACAACTTGACCAGAGCTTAACCAGGCTTCAAACAACCTATGTCGATTTTTATTCGGCATGGAATATTGTGGGCTCCGACGACATTTCTTTTATGCAGTCGACTATCTGGCAGAAACTGGTCAGTCTCAAAAGTAGCGGAAAAGTCCGATATATCGGTCTGTCAGGCATGGAAAGCGCCACCAAAATGAAAGAGGCGATTGAAGGGCTCGATCCAAAACCCGATTTTGTCATCATTCCCATGACACCCACGGGCGGAAGTCTTGGTGACGGCAATGCAAAATACATCGAGTTTGCTTCAGTGACTCTTCCCGTGGCAAAGCAGCATAATGTCGCGGTTTTCGGTATGAAAGTCATGAAAGGCCTGGTTGGAGAGGCCGATACCAATGGAAATCCCATTACAGCCGAAGAGCTTTTCAACTATGCACACTCCAAAGGGGTCTCCTCCGCATTGATCGGGCATACGACTCCAGCCGAAGTAAAAGGAAACGCCGATCTGGTTAAAAATTCTTTATCTAAACGAATGAGCAGTACAGCGATGAAAAACTTCGAGAAACGGCTGGCTCATTTAACTGTTCCGGGTGAACTTGTCTGGACCCGGAGAGATTACCATGACGGCGCTGTAGTATAAAAGATTCTTAAGGGGGCAGTCTCTGCGGGCAACAGTGAGTGCCTCTTTGTAAAAAATATATCGATTCGGCTATACTTTCGTTTATAAACACACATAATTATCGGGTTATAAAATTTTCGATATTGTTTTTGATTTTCGAATATGTGAAGGTCCTTTTTTTCTCATTTTTAAGTACAGGGTGGTAGAATTATGATCAAAAAGAAAGGTTCAAAGAAATTTAAGTGGAATATGCTGTATTATATAGCATTCACTGTTTCTGTTGTGCTTATTGCCACGTGCGACTTCAGTCTGGAACCGTCGGATAATTACTACAAGTATTCCGAAGAAGAGATGGAAGTACTGATGCCGACGCCGGCCACAAAAAACAAGCTGGAACGGGTGCTGGTTTTTACGGAAATGGGTGGGTTTAAACACATGTCGACCGAAGAAGGCGCCGAAATGGTTAAACGTATAGGTCAGAAATACGGTTTTGAAGTAGAAGTTAGCAATAATTCGGCGGGTTATTTCACCAACCGGAACCTTCCCCGTTATAATGTTGTTGTCTGGAACAACAACACCAAAGAAGTCCTCAGTCCCGACGAAAAGGAAGCATACAAAAGCTATATCAGCAACGGCGGTGGGCATATCGGCTGGCACGGTACGGCAGCCAACTATCAGTTATGGGAATGGTTTGCCAAACTCGTTGGCGGTGTTATGAAAAACCATACCGCAATGGTTTATGCCGATGTAAATATTAATCCGGCACTGTCAGACCACGTGCTGCTCAGAAATGTCGATGCCAATTTCAACATAAAAGATGAATGGTATAACTATGTTGAAAATGAAGTTATGGACAAACCGCAAAATAATTCTAAGGTGACAACACTGCTCACTATCGATGAAAACACTTTTCAGGGCGGTGAAGAAGGCGATTTTCATCCTACTGCATGGTGCCAGGAAGATTATGACGGCGGACGGAGTTTTTATATTACCATCGGCCATCTTTTGACCTCTTTTAAACAGGGTAGTAACATGGAACAGATGGTGACCAACGCTCTGTTCTGGGCAGCGCAGGATACAGCCTGGGAAAACTCTACCAACTTCTAATATGTACCATTTGATCACTTATAGTCATGATTTTCTTATTTATTTGTTTTTCATAAGGAGCTATTGATGAACAGAAGTGCTGCGATTCGAATTATCTGTTTCCTCACGATGATTTCCATGGTTGCTATCGTCGGAGCGGAAACCGATAAAAAAGAAGAACCAGAGGTAACCCGAAAGCCTTTAGTTATCAAAACGAGCATTGAAGGTGGACGGATTATCAGAGGTGAAGACGAGCTTTATATCGAGGAAAATGCCAACGGCCAGTGGATCCAGCGGACCTCGGCAATGGTATTGCAGGAGGTCATGATCGGCGATCACCTGAAATTAAAAATTGGTGTAGGCGGTCAATTCTGGTATTCCTTTCCCGAACTTGATGGTATGCCGCAAACGCTGTACACAAAATTTCGTGCCTTTATTCCTACGGCCACCGGTATTTATACTTTCGGCCCCGAAATGGCTCCTTTTTCACTCCAGTTCGGCTCCTTTTCGGTTAAGTACAATAAAGAAGCGAAAAATCTTGGTGAATATCTCCTGAGAAGTAATTGCTATCCAGGTATTGTTCAAACCGGTGGATGGGATATGATCGGTGGCGATTTCTTTTCCGACCGGCATAATGAAGCCCTTATCGGGCCCCGTTATTTTGCCCAGGGTGTCCAGCTTACCAGTCACCTTCTCGACAGCACCCTTCAGCAGAGTGTCCTTCTTCATATGGAGCGTGATTTTCCTCCCATGTACGACTTATCACTCAGTTATATCGGCGCTTATCAGCCTATTCCTTTCGTTGATGTGGGCTTGGGAGCTACCCTCAATCATATCTTACCGGCAGATGGAGAAAAAACAACTCCGGAAAACAAAAGCAGCAGATATAAAGATGATATGTGGGTTGATGAAAACTATCCGGTTGCACCACTTGGAGTTACCGGCGAGGATAGCGCTCGGTATGTTGACAGCATGTCCCAGGGGATCGAAAATTATACATTCAAGGGCATAAAAACGATGGCCAGGATTACCCTTGACCCGAAATATTTTATCACCTGGGATGGTTTTGGGGAAGAAGATCTTAAGGTGTATGCTGAAGCTTCGGTTCTGGGTATCAAAGATTACCCCCTGTTTTATGATAAGATTCTTCAGAGAATTCCACTGATGTTCGGAATCAACCTGCCGACGTTAAAAGTTCTTGATGTCCTCGCCTTTGAAGCGGAATATTATCCTCTTCGGTATGAAGAATCCTATTATCAGGTTTATCAGGAGCAGCTCCCGGTCTGGGATATGCGAGGTGGTCATCCCGACAGCCTTAACTCCGAAAGTTATTACTCAAAACTCGGAACCGACCCGCAATACAAAACCTTTGCCGAGCAGTATGAAAGCGATGACTGGAAATGGTCGGTCTATGCATCAAAGCATTTTGGCAATCACTTCTCACTCTTCGGTCAGATCGCAAACGATCATATCCGTCCCTATACTACCGATGCCCGTCCTGAATTCATTCCAGTCACCCGGGGCATAAAAAAGCTTACACCAAACTATATTTTCAAAGGTCCCTGGTATTTTGCAATGAGATTAGAAATTAAGGTTTGACCATACTACTTTACCGTTTTTCAAGGAGGTTTATGATGAAAATGCTTGGTCGTCTGATTTCAGGGATAATCCTGATTGGCTGCACTATTACTTCTGCACAGCAGATCCCCGAAATCCTTATGCAGGGCGAGAAGCTCGATGGTAACGCCGGATGTTTCTGGGCCGATTCCTCACCCTATAACGTTACCTGGGAAGTCCAGTTTTATGGAGTACCGGCAGGAGATACAGTGAAAACAAAATACGACTTCGGTCCCGACGGTACGTTCGAAAAGATTATCACTACCGTTGCAACCGGTGCCGATACAACATCGGTTATCTTCGATTCAACCTTCGTTACCCAAACCGATATCGAACTCAATCTGGATATCGAGATGTGGGTTGGTGGTGAACAGAAGTTCTCACGCCGTCCGATCGGTTCATGCACGGTAAAAGTTTTCGGTGAAGGATCTTCAGATCCAACAACCGATCCGACTCCAACACCATCGGATGATGACGATGATAGCGGCTGTGGCACCGGCGCAGGACTTGCCTTTCTTATTCCTATCGGAATCAGACTTGGAATACGCAGGAAGAAAAAATAAGTCATTTTTGATTGACAAGATTTGATAAACTGAGGCCGCTTGATAATAAGCGGCCTTTTTTTTATCGAGAACTGCCGGATTCATTTCAACAACAAATGCACAACACCCTTCGACAAATCTTTTACTTCATCAATAGAATCATAAAAAACCGGACTTCTTTCATCTGTATTTTTTTCAACAAACACCGTTTCCCCGGTTTTCAGGTTAATCAGCGCAATAGTGCACTTGATTTTGCTGAACTGATTAACTTTTGCTAACTGATCCCGGGGCAGGATGAGAGGGAAAGTTCCTCCTGATGCACCAACCGGTACATTAGCGACTTTGATTTTCTCATACCATTTTATCTCTCTGTCATCCTGGTCAAGATAACTGATATCATATATCACCATAAGATACGCAGGCTTGTCTGAGACGATACTGTCGGGGAGTAGCTCAATAACCGGTTTATTTTTAAATGTCTGATACCTTTCGAGTATTGCACCGTTAATATCCCTCTCCAGTCGCTGCATGGTTATCTTTTTCTTATAGGCATATTTCAGTATCTCGACAATCAGGATATCGGAAAACACCTTTGCCTCTTGGTATTCTTTCATATAACAGGGCTGGGCAATAAATATTTCTGCATTGCGTAGTTCTTCGTACCTGAATTTCGGCCCCTTTGACAAGACCGGTAAACTCAGGCAAAGGACTATGATGGGGATGATGAATTTCATTTCTGTTTCTCCTTCAGGAAATTTTTACATAAATAAATTTATGTGCTTGAATATGTCAATAATTTTCCGAATATATTTTCACTTTTGCTTTTGCAGAAAATCCGTTTTTTTTCTCATGCTGTAATTCGCTGAAGAAGCAGAGGAAGCAATTCCTCTCCCCAACAATGTGCCGGGAAGATAAGAAGATAACGCGCTATTGTATATCGATCAGCATCCGGCTACGGTGTTTTTAAAGATATTGAGCTTATCGCCTCGTCAGAAACGAGGTTTGGGGATGTTTTGATCAGGCAGATCCATACACAGAGCCGGTATAGCTCAGGATAATCTCTTTTCAATTCGTGGAATATCTCTCAACAGAATCAAATATCCGCTCAAACCCACACATTTGGCAATTTTTCCGGTGAACACACAGCATCTCCCCGCATTCCGGGCATTTCCATCGCTCCCGCTCGCTTTTCACAAACCGCCTGATCCCCTTTTCCTTGATCTCCCGGAGATTTGCGATCATGTTCATTCCGTATTTTGTCCGATACCTTTTATCCAGCTGTTTAAGGCGGGTACAGGGGAATGTATCACACTTAAAGCAGTACTTTGCCTTGCTGTTTTTAAAGGTATTACACTTTGGGATGCTGCAGATAAGGCAGTGATACGGTTTCCGGGTACTCCCGGATCTGCATCCTTCACATCGGTTCTTTTCCCGCAGATAGGCCATGCACAAAGAGCAATTCATACCACATGGAGCGATTAAGGAGGTTTTCATAGGCACTATGGGTGAGAAGGTGTCCCTGAAATGGCCGCTATTTTCAATTGGCTTGTTTTTTCGTTGATAGCGTATCCGGGAATTCCTGATGATGTATCAGTTGAAACAGGGGGTGTGGTTTTTTCAGATTAGGATCTTTGATATTTAAGCGGTGGCGCTTTCCTTGCCGGGTGACCGCTTCAATGGTATTATCGTCAATGATCGAGCATACCCGCCAGTATTTCGGGACTTTATAAGAATATGAATCTCCCCTGGGAGCCGGACAAATATCTTCGGCCCTCGGTCCCGGATGAATCGAAACCTTATGCCGGCGATATACAATGCAATCTCCCGGATGATACTTCATGAACTAACCCTTGAATCTTTAAACATCAATGAATCTTAATTATCTCTATGGGTAATATAAATGAAGGAAATTGAGGATTCTATTTTTTTAGGGTTAGTATCATTTTTTGCCCGAAAGAATAGTATGGATTATGAATATGCCCGAATTATTTTATCTCTATCACATAACCATTTAAAGGAGGGATACAATGGTTGTTCGAACATCTTTTCTGATTGCAATGATGGCGCTGTCATTTTCCGGTTGCGGGAAAAAGGGTGAAGAAAAAATTGCCGAGAACATTGTCAAAAAAGCCATTGAAAAGGAAAGCGGCGGCAAGGCCGATGTCGATATCTCCAACGGCAATGTCAATATTAAAACCGATGACGGCGAAATGAGTGTTACTTCCGGGAAAAATGCCAGAATCCCCGAAGCATTTCCAACGGACATTCTAATTTACCAAGGATCGTCGGTTGAAGCGGCAATGGAAGTTCCCGAGGGGTATTCGGTTCAATTGAAGAGCGACGACGATGTAACCAAAATAGCCGAAACCTATAAAGCCGATATGAAAGCTCAGGGATGGTCGCAGGAGGCATCACTCGACATGGGAGAACAGGCGATGCTCTCTTTTAAAAAGGGCGAGCGAGCCGCTCAGGTGGTGATTATGCCCGATGAAAGTATTACGCGGATAGGGTTGACAACATCAAAATAGATTATGTAATCCCCTATCTTCGAACGGTCGTTTTCAAATTCAATGGCCGTTTTTTTATCTTATTCAACCACTGGCAGCGTAATATTATATTGTTTTGACGGCGTCATGAGTCGGAAAAAATATAATCCCGAACTTAGTTTTGTTGCAGGCAATTGGAGTATGCCGTTTCCGGTGCCGTCATAGGATATAATGGTTTTCCCCGAGGCGTCAGCCAGGTGCGCCTGCCATTGGATCGGCGGCAGGGTAATCACAGCCATTCCATGGGTTATTTGCAGCGGGAGCATGCCCCTGTTGCTCTGAATGGTAGCTTTTACCGGTACGGTAATTGGAATAATTGGCGGTGGTGTCCTACCACTGCTTCCAGCATTGAAATCATCAAAAACAGCCGTAGCTTCAGCGCCGGTATTATGGCTGCAGGCAAAAAGACAGATTTGGGAATTGGCAGCCGTTTGAAGGGGTGTCACTCCGCTTTTGATCTCTGTCCAATCGGTCAGTTCCGAATTTTTATAATAAAATGAAAATGAATCTCCCGTTCTTTTCAGCCGGAGCCAGCAGGGAAGGTTGACCGCTCCGCCCGGAGCATATCCTTCTATCTGACCTATCGTTCCGATATCATTGGCGGCCATATAGGTCTCCTGCGGAAACGTGCCGGAAATACAATAACCACCCTTTGACAGATCGGTAAGATCGTTAGCGGCCATAATACCACAGCGGGCATGGCGGTCGGTGTTTGTAAAAGAGACAACTTTGACTGAAATGTCAAAATCACCATAAACATCATCTCGGTATATACCGACAAATTCATTGTTTACACCGTTAACATCAGTACCCCGCGCGGTGACCTCCAGTTGCTTCCCCGTTTCATTAACCGAACTTCCGTTCCAGTTATCGTAATCGACTTGTTGCCAGACCGGATCAAGGCTGTTATCGTCGAAATCATCAAATACACCACCCAGCCTGAACCCGGCCGTCGAATTATCTTCAATTCTGTTCCTCAAATCAGACATATCATAAACCCCGCTCACAGTCAGTGTATAATCGACCAAAACCGAAAGGCTGTCAACGGCCAGTTCAACAGTCCGGTAATCTGCAAGAAGCTTTGCGGATTTCACCGATATGCCGTTATCAATCACATAGTTTAATTTATCCTGAGCAGTCGTTGTATCGAGCGGCTCGTTGAAAATCACCCATACTTTCGTCGGACCGTGAAAACAGCCTACGTTATCAATTTTCGGGGGTTTGCTGTCGGAAGGAGTTGTTACTGATATCGATGATGTTTTTTCACTTTCCATACCGATTGAATTAACAGCGCATATCCGGTAGAAAACCGTAAGGTCGCCCGAAAGACTCGAATCGATTAAGGAGGGTTGACTGGTGACTCCCACCAAATCACCTTCACGATAGACACGCCACTTTTCAGTTGCATCATCCTGAGCCGGGTCCCAGGTCAGTTTAACATCGTTCTCACTCAACGCTTCCGCCGTCAGCCCGGAAGGCGCTTCGGGTTTGGCGACACGCTGCTTGCTTGCAATAATAACCGATGCAGTTTCTTTGCCAGCGTGAACAATCAGCTTGAATATAATCAGATCGTTCATAGCAGCAATAGCGCTTCTTTTGGGCAAACCCATGCACCAGAGACACAGGTCCAGCTGAAGATCATTGATAGTTACGACCTCTCCCATGTACACAATGGCCGACCGTTTCCGGGTACCGTGAACATAGGCACCTTCACGTTCGAATTGATATTTAGTTCTCATGGAGACACCATTGGAATCCGGTGTTCGCAATTCGAATTGGAGATTATATTGATCGCCGTGAAGCTCGATTTCTTCCAGATCAAAGGAATCGAATACTATTGTTCTGCCGGTGGTATTTTCAAAAAATGTTTCAGACCGTTCGGTACTGTCGAACTGAAACGCATATAACGTATCGACACTTAAATCGAATGACCACAAACTTGCAAACAAGCCAAACAGGCAAATGTTTGCCCTCTGAAAAATTCCCATAATTTCTCTCCTTCCGCGCGTATTCCGATAAGCCTCTCTGAAAAGCAGCCTTATTGCCGGCGCTGTCCCAAGCCAGCAAAGACATTGAACGCTTAAATACATCCTCTGTAAAAAAGAAGAATAGAGCTAATATATATTGATTTGGTCTATAAATAATATATATTATTATTGCAGCAAACCAATAGCTGTTCTTCAATGTCGGCAGATAGTAAGGCGAAAAAATCATGCCGATTGTATAAGGCATTTTTACAGTGGGGAGAGGAATTGTGGCAGTTCCAAAGACCAACTCGGCGCTTAGTCGTTACAATTGTTATTTAATCGCGTATATTCTTATAGTACTTACAGCCTCTGTCTTTGCTCAATCAGATCAACGGTGCGACCTGATAAGCAAAGAAAATATTTCAGGGGAAATTCAATGTATCGAGCCGCGAAACATTGCCGGTGATACAATCCATATACCACCGGAAATCACTCGTATATCCAAAAATGGCCTGGCAATCTGCCCGCGAATTTTTCCTCAGATTGTGCCTGCCGACATCGTCTATATTGTTGACCATTCAGGAAGCATGAAAGGAAATGTTAATGGTATAGTTATTCAAGACGCCGATACGTTTTACTGTGCGGACGGTTGTACGAATACACAGGGAACAAGAACGGTGGTGTATGAAGACGGAGAGATTGAGTTGCCGATTTGCGGTTCCTGTTCCAAGCTTTCAGATGCCGGAGATCCACTGCGTCAGCGCGCCAATGCAATAAAAACCGCCATAGCAAAACAAAAAGAACGGGCACCGACATCAACCGCCGGCTATATCGATTTTGCCACGACGGTTATATCGGCAATCCGTCCGGACTCGTTAAGCAAGCAGACGCATTATGATGCCTTAATGAGCGATATTGCAGTCAAATGGGATAAAGACAATCAATCGACCCATTACAACTATCCGCTGGATTCTGCATTGAAATGGCTTGGAGATCCTTTTGTTGCCAAAACAGAAAAACAGGTTATTGTTTTCCTGTCCGACGGCGAACCCAAAGATACAAACGACGTTGGTGAATACAAATCACTTCTGGCGCCGAATCCCACCCGATTTGTTATCTATGGAATATTTCTGGGTTATAATGACCAGAAGGCGGGCCCATTAAAAGAACTTGCCGATACCACCGGTGGTCACTTTTATCTTGTCCCCCCCTCTCGCCCCGATAGTCTTGACGGCGTTATCGAAGAAATCCTTCGAGAGGTCCTCTATAATTTAACCACCGATGTCACGATCACCAATACCACAAACAACCAGACAAGTAATGCATTGAACACAATCTCCAGGAAAAGCGGAAGCTCTCTTGTGGTTGAACTGGACAGCGTTATTGCACTGGAATCCGATCGGGTAAATAAAATCAAGGTAAATCTGTACCATTCATCAGATGATGATGAGAATGCCTATTTCTATGTTGTCAACGATTCAGATTATCAATCCAAAGGCAGTTTCGCCGAATATTTCGCCAAAGAATGCGGTGCGTCACAAATAAAGTTCCTTGATAATAGTATGGAATATATCGATACACTCCGGGATGACAGTTTATTTTATATTGAACTGAGTACCAGTGCAGAAGGGCTCAAAACATTTGATCCTTCAATTGAAACCAGAACCGGAGATGACAATGAAACAACACGTCTTCACATTAACGATCACGCCCTGGATCCATCATCAACACCGCTTGTCCTGCAAAAGCAAGTAAGCTTCGCTTATGAACCATCAACCGACAGCAACACCACCATCGAAGCTGCACGTTCCGATCGAGTTGTGGTTACCTGGCGCCATCCCCGAGACCCGCGTGACACGGCACAGGCTGAACTTATTGTAAAACAGAGTGTAATCACTACCTATACCCCTTCTCATGCATCCCTGTACGATTCTGATCATGACGGCAGAGGCGATTCACTGGTAATCGAGTATACAATATCCGACAGCACAAAACTTCCGGACATCATCGAAGTCGATTCGGCTTTCTGGAATCGTACGGAGCCGGATTTTGTCCGCATCAATCCTACAGCAACAATGCACAGCGATTCACATTCTGTTTCCTATGATTTTTCGGGTAACCCGTTCGATGAGAATCTCACCGGACCAGCCGGTTCTTCGCCCCCCTATGCAAAAATCTCCGGCGGTAACCTCGTACTTACAACCAATAACGTGCTCATTCAGGATAAGATCGGGCCGGTTCCTATTGAAGCCATCCTTTATCCATCTTCAAAGGCAGGTGATGATCATGATACACTGGTTGTCACCATTTCAGAACCGCTGGATCAGACTGGAATCGATCAACTCATACGCATCGCGTCATCAAGCAATTATGATTCATCGAAGAGTCTCCAGAGTGCGGAACTAATCAGTCTTTCATCGGATGGATTCACTTACAGAATTCTCCTGCCCAAAGATGTCGACCTGTCTTCGGAAAGCTATGTTTTTCTTAACTCTTCCGGCGATTTTACCGATAAAGCGGGAAATGCTCCGGCTGAAAAGGGAGTAGAACTCTCGGTTGCGACCCATATCTATTTTGTTCTTCCGGATACCCCCGATGAACCAGTTTCACAGATCTCCTGGTCCGGACCAGGCAATAAAGAAATTATTGCTGTAGTGAAAAGCGAAACGGTTAATAACAGTCTCGATCTAATCATCACCTGCGATAATAGTGACTCGGAAGTTTATACACTCACACGTGAGAAGGGCAATAAGTTTACGGCTACACTGCCATTTGCATTTACTAAATCTCCCTCTTCAGAGAATACTGTTATTGAGGGAGCTATTGCCGATCCAACAGGTGAAAATTCGGAAATTCTGAGTGCAACAACGATTGCACCAATCGACTCGACGCGAATCGATACTGCCTTCCGGGAACTCAACATCATTTACAATCCGGGACCATCAATAGTAAAGGCCCTTTATTTTCCCGGTCAGCAGCCCATGGCGCCGGTTGAAAATCCTGATCATATTCTTATTCAATTCAACGAAGAAGTAACATGGCCCTATAGAAAATCAGCTACGCCGACTAAAGTAACCGATGTATTCAAAATCTATACTTCGAAATCAGATACAATCGACTCGTTGAATATGGAGATCCGATATCCTGAAGGATCCGACTCAGCAGAATATGTATGGCTGATCATTCCTCCTGATGAAATCGAAAATGTTGTCATTACACCGGGAAAGGATACAATCTGGCTCATATCAAACACCCCTCACCTGAAAGATATGCAGGGAGCATTTCCCCCGGGAAACCTTGCACCTATTCAATGGGGTGTGGAACTGAACTGGATTCCTGCGGTAGAGAGCCCCTTTGCACCCGACAAACCACTTCCTGGAAATATTAAAGATATCCTTGATGATAACCCCCGGTACAGCTCGATTAGAACCGGTACATTCGGTCAGGTTATATCCGCAAAAGCACTGCAACTCGATATCCATAAGACATCCGTTACCATTTTCGATGCCGTTGGGAATATCGTCGCAGACAAATTACCTCTCGTACAGGATGATAACAAGGACAAGTACTACTTTGGCTGGGATGGTCTTAACAGGAATGGAAGAGTTGTTGGAAGCGGTACCTATGTTGCCGCAATTACAGTGACCGATATCGACAACAATTCCACTGTTCAGTATTTAAGAGTGGGAGTGTTGCACTAAGCCGGGAGAGCTTGTTTGTTCCGGGAACTCCCCCTCGTATGCCATGGGCTGAATTCTTTATTCTTTTACCGGCAGCACATTAATTGCTTTTACGACGAGCTGTACCTGATCGCCATGCCGAAGATCCAGATTTTCGACAGATTCGGTTGTCAGCACCGAGGCCATTTCCGAAGGAACCATCACTTCGAATTTAACAAGCGACATTACATCACCCTTTTTAATCGATTGCACTTTTGCAGTAATATTATTGCGAGCTCCATATTTCATTCGATCCCCCTCTGCGGCTTGATACCTGGTAATTATGAGGACTCTGGATTTAAAAGTAATGAATTAGATTATATCTTTATTTCATTTCGATTTTCAATGCTTTATTTTCACCATTCTTTTTTGCCCTGCATTTTTCTTTTGGCGCTATTGTAACCATAAATTCGGCCATTTCTTTCATGTCCAAACGTATTTTTTTCAGATGAAATCCAATAAATCCTCAATCATCACCTTCCTGTGTTTCGAGAATTAGCCGAAGTTTTTCCTTTTCAAGTCTCATAATTTCATGATGAATAGAATCGGCGATACGAATCGAATCAACTCTTCGAATCGAATCGGCATGCTCCCATACCACCCCCTGTGAAGAAAATTTTATAGAATAAACGGTGAACTTTACCGGAAATTCAGAATCTGAATTCTATAAAAAGAAATATCTGCACACAGCATCAAGCAAGCATTTTCTTCACTAATTATATTATAACAATCGTAAAGAGTAATTATTTCCGGTTTTCGGAGGGATTTTGGAAGATTCCTTTAAACATCGGATCATTTTTAAACTTAACAAAATAGTAATGAGTCATGAAAGAACCCGCCAATGACATGAGAATCGAAAGTGTTCCTACACCAATCAACACTCTCGCCTGTAAAAAGGCCGGTTTTCCACGCTTGACTTTTGTATCTCGTATAACTTTCATACCTGGATAGGGCACTCGTTTGAATTTCAGAATTTTTCGCCCGGTGATAATGAGATAATATGCCGGCCCGATAAAACTCAGCAAGAAAATTATCGCCACGGTTTCAATTACCACCATCGCCCGGGGAATAGAAAGTTCTTGAAGTTGCAGTAAAAACCAGGGAATTACATATTTAATAATCAGGACCAAAAACACTGCTCCTAACGCATATCCAGAAAAAAGACGGTTACGGTAGGTTTTGTCGGCCCTTACTATTTCTTCTTGCATTATTAATCTTCTCTCAGTATATCGTGCAATCCTGTCTCGTTAAATCACATCTGATCTCACTAATTTATTATTAAGCCCCAAATGCACATTTTCAAGCAAAAAAAGGGCGGAAATAAGAAAAAAAGCCGGCGATAGTCGCATATCGATCACTACCAGCCCCAAGTAGTCGCATTTTTGCGACTTTCATTTCGCGATTGAATATCGCTATCCTTCTTATATCTTTCGTTAAATCAACCTTTTATAGAAATGTTTCAGAATTGGCATATAATTTGAGTTTCCATTCGGAATGAAATTAGGCACGAATAAATATCTCAGGATGATGCACAAAAGGAATATACAATGAAATCACTTACTATGCGAAAATCGATATTCATATGCATCTGGGCAGTCGTTGTGGTTTCTGCAGAGAAATCCACTCAAACCACAATATCGGTGTATGGTTTCAGATCAATCGATATTTCCCAGTCGCTGGCACTTTCTCTTCAGGAACAAATTGAATCGAATCTTATTCATTATGGCAATTTTGAAGTTGTATCAAGGACCGATATGGATAAAATTCTTGCCGAAACACGACTTCAGCAACAGGGTGTCTGTTCGGACAGTGCCTGTCTTGTCAAAGCCGGCGCCATTCTGGGCGTTTCAAAACTTGTCACCGGTACTGTCGGTAAAATCGGAACAACCTATAATATTGTCCTGAAGCTTATTGATATATCAAGCGGCGCCATAGAGTCATCGGTTAACCGACGATGCCGGGGTGAAATCGATTCACTTCTCCCCCTTACCGACCGGGCCCTTGAAATGCTTCTGGTAACGTCAATCAAGCCCGAAATCATAGTCAAAGATTCGATTGTAACGATTACCGATACACTTATCACCACGATAACGGATACAGTCTTTAACACCGTTGAAATTGAACCTTATAGAGGAAAGGAGATGAAATCGAATACAGAACATTCCAGTGCTGTACAGCTCTCAAAGAAGCAGCAGTATAAAAGTATCGATTCAAAGAAATTAGGTCTTGGTGCATTATCCATAATTTCGGGTATTGCACTTGTTGTTGCAATAAATTCCATACTGTAAAAACCACTTATTGGAGGAAACAATGCGTAAGTTTACCATACACTCACTATTGATTGCATTAATGATCACTTCGCTATGGCAGATCCCGGTTTCGGGTCAGACGGAAGAAGCGTATGATGAGTATACCGGTGAAGAAATGGAATCGAACCGGTTATCGGGTCCCCGTATGGGAATAACCTATGTTCTTCCGGGAACTATGCAGGACAGATTAACGGATAAGGGAATTGATCCTGTAATCAGTCAATTTGGCTGGCATTTTGAATGGGTCGTTGCTCCCCGAAGCGGT
Organism: Chitinivibrionales bacterium; assembly: GCA_014728215.1. Classification (NCBI taxonomy): domain Bacteria; kingdom Pseudomonadati; phylum Fibrobacterota; class Chitinivibrionia; order Chitinivibrionales; species Chitinivibrionales bacterium. Next base: position 16,141 of record WJLZ01000142.1, on the reverse strand, counting down.
GGTCCGGGCTTTGTAATTCAGGCGATCCCCTTTCTCGGCGGCGTTGAATACGGAACGGTTATCCCGAGTACCTCATTGGCTATGGGGATACGAATGCCCATGGGCCTGGAATTCGGGATGGGTCCCCAGATATACTACACCGGAGAAAGGAACAACCCGGTGGGCACATCGTTACTTATTGCGGTCGGTCAAAGCCTGAATTTCCGCGGGGTAAACATTCCGCTTAATCTGGGATTGCTTACCAATGATGAAGGACAGCGGATATCCTTTGTATTCGGGTATGCCATTAAAAATAAAAAGAAACGAACAATTCACTACTAATCCCGATTTTTGCCAATTTGTAAAAGCCCTGTAGAGTATTGTGCGGGGCTTATATTATTGACTGACTATTTCGGGATGAATGACAACTTCAACACAACTCGCAACCGAATTAGCGATAAAACAGAGATCATGGGCTTGATCATGAAGGTTCTGAAAGTCCTGTTCCGAGGGCGTCCTATCGCCGCTGAAAGAGACACGCGGGCTCAGCTCAATTCTGGTGATTGCCGGTTTTTTTTCCGGATTTTTTCCCAACACTGCAATTGCAGTATCGCTGTAATCATCGATAGTAAAACGTTTTTTTGCTGCCAGGGCTAAAAAGGTCAGCATATGACAGCTCGCCATTGATATCACAAAGGCCTGCTCGGGATTGAGACAATTTTTATTTCCATGATACTCAGGGGCTGCTGATGCACAGAGACTCCCCTCTTCACCGTACCTGATCGTATGATCCCTGGTATATGCTTTATAATCGAAAGTTTCGGAATCTCTTTTCCATTCAAGTGCTATCTGATATTTCGACATATCAATACCATCCCTTCCGTGCAGCAAATCAAGGTTCTTTGCGTTCCATCATTTTCCTTAATTTATCAAGTTCAGCCTGGTGCCGTCGAAGTTTTTTTTCTTTACATTCTTTTATTAAATGCAAGAAATACCACGAAATGTTATGAACACCATCCTCACCTCTGATTGTACAAATTGTATCGAGGCAGTGAAGTGTTTCCGGGGCCATAGAGCTGTGTTTTACCACTCCCCACAACTCGTGGGGAAATCCTGTGCAACGGTAATCCGGACACCCCAGAATCAGAGAGTCATCTTCGGGCTCAATGAATTCCCCAAAGGCAGAATCTTCATACCAGAATACACAAAACTCCTCGACTTCCTCGACCGAATCTCCGGCCGAAGTATCAAAGACCGCCGAATCAGCAATTACTGAATCGTCGCTCGCTTTGCCAGTAATCGCTGTATCAGTAGTTTCATTCTGAGCATATACGATATCAAAAGAGAATATCGTTACAACCAAAAAGAAAATCAAACAACCCACAATAGTACACTTTAGTCTAATAAATAAATAATCATTCATATTGAATATAATTGATTACTGAGGAAAACTCTCAGCATGCTTTTCAATCCATTCGGCAGCAGCCTGTTCACCGGAAAGCCTCCGTCCATTTTTCTGCAAAACCTCTTTTCGATAATGCTCGATATGACAAATCTGCTCAACCATCCGGACACAGAAATTCGTAGATTCATCCGAGAATGCCACCCCTACCTCACAATTGTCATTGCACTCCCGACACCATACAACTTTACCATCGGCTTCATACCGGTTTCCAATGTGAGGAAATCTGATTTTTATCGGAGATCCCGGTGTCATGGAATCATCAGCAATAAAACAGATTCCACCCTTACTAATATTTTTCAGAGGCTTTTTGTTCTGAGCAGTGCTGTTTGGTACCGAATATTCGATAGGGATGTCGGATGGATGCCGTATGTACTGTCGCATTTTGTTTAGCAGGAAAAGATTGTAAATGAGTGGATTCCAAACTGTATCTTTTTACCTTATTACTTCTTCTTTATAATATACAAAGAAAAGGACTGTTTTTGCCAAAAATTGATTTCCCAAATGAAACATTGTTTCAGCGGGGACCATTCCCCCGCAGTTTTTAAGCAAAAATCCATCAGTATCCCGGACCATTCAGATCGATGGTTCCGTCAGGAACCTGCATTGTCGCAGGCCATGCCATGATATATGGATTCCACCAGGGATTTTCTTCGGTGTGCCCATTCCATCTGGAATTAACAAATCTGTTGGTAAGAAGGCGGGCACCCAGTTTTTGATAAAAATCAGGGGCCCTGGTTTGAAAAATGGATCCACAAAACAGCGTCCCATCGATACGCGCAAAGGCGCTTTTGACAACCTCCGCTCCCAGTCCACTCCCTCTCTTTTCGGGTAGGACACATACCCCTCGAAGAGCCATAATTCTGAGGGGGCCACCAACGGTATTATAAATCCGCAAAAATGTCATGGCATGGGCCAGAAGATGCGAACCATTCCAAATAGTAAAGTGCACCGGCTCATCGGTAAATTCAAAATCCTGCTTTCTGGGATTCGGTGGTTCCGGTTTTGAGTGAAAGCAGAGATGTTGCAGCTCGGCAATTGCATCACTCTGCTCTATCGTTAATTCCGATTTCTTAAAGCATGTTACTTCCATATTCCGATCCTTGTTTGAATAGATAAGATTTTTCAATTTTTTCTTTTCTTATCCTTTTCCTGAAAATATATATTTCTACAAGTATTAATTGAAGGAGCTTTCATGGTTGTTACTATTAAAAAGCGAATCGAAAAACGTGCATATCAGCTTTTTCAGCAGCGAGACTGCAATCATGGCAACGATATGGATGACTGGCTGAGTGCTGAAAAAGAGATCGTGTCCTTTGAAATCTTTCAGTCCGATAGAAAATCAGTGAGAAAACATAAATTTTCCAAGGAGTTTGTAAAAACATTAGAGAAAGCTAAATACCGCTGACTGTCCGGTCATCGGAAACTGTCTTTTAAAACGTCAAAAAATCGGTCTCTGTAGGGCGCGTTTTCATTCATGAGCTGATGGTGGGCATTTTTTATTGTGTGATATTCCAAATGAGCCGCCTTTTTTTCAAAATATTTCTTATTATACCGCCATTCCACAACATCATCCTTTGACCCCTGTATTACCGTAAGAGGCGTAGAAAGCATACCATACCCGCTGATTTTATCTGTCCAGGCATAAAATGCCTTTGCCCATTCCATGGGGAAATGACGGCACCCGAGGGGGTCCTTGCGATGGAATTCGATAAATTTTTTATCATGGGATGAGTGCCTGAACCACCGCGGCATCCTTTCGGTAAAAGGGGACATGAGGAAATAGCCGATTTTGGAGAGATGATAATACCTGCTTCGAACCAGCGGTGCAAGAAAAATTGCCCGTCGGAAAACATTTTGGGTATAGTTCATCAGATACTCGTAAGATGCCGCACATCCCGTGCTGTGGCCCATCAGAATACAGGGTTCCGGCAAATGAGGTGCACAAGAGGAGATGAAATCATTGAGCACCGCCGCATAAAGCTCAAATGATGGGATCGAGGCGCGTTTTCCAGAGGAAAGACCATGACCGGGCATATCATAGGCAGCCACACAGTACCCCGATTCGATTAAAAACCGAAATAAATAATGGGCCGTACCCGTGTGATCGTAGTAGCCGTGAAGGAAAAAAACTGTTCCTTTGGGATTCTTTGGCTTATATACATGGGCGGCCAGAGAATACCCCTGCGATTCGAAAATACCAAAATGGTGTTCGCACGGAATGTCCAGAAAATAAAAGGAAAAATAGGAAACTATCTGGTCCGGATAAGGGATTGTAGAATCCATCCTCAGAGGTTTCATCTGCTTTTTTACCGATGAAACATCCATACTCCGCTCCTTCCGTTGCATATCACCGGCCCTGATCGTTGCCACAGCTATCAGCAGGACAGCAATAGCAGGAATGAATACCCGTTTTTTTACCTCTTTTACGGAAATACCTACTTCACCTCGGATAGAACATTAGTGAGTGCACCGTCAAAATCGGAAATAATATTCAGGAAAGCATATTTCGCGCATTTATCCACAATAGCTCCTCAATAAATCAACATTTGTTTTTCCAAAAAGAGAAACGTCACAATATAAAATATTTACCTCATGGATGCTACAATAAAATAGATTTCCAGAATTTTCCGTTTACCGGTACCCCTGCTCTGTTCCCCGATATGAAACTGCCGGCTCTATCATTATATATTTTCCTGTTGACTGGTAATCTGACAAATTATATATCTGGTTGAGAGGAATTACCGTTGATGATTTACCGAAAACTCGGCACAACCGGCCTGATGGCATCCCAGTTAGGATTCGGCGCCATGCGCCTTCCCATGACCGGTGAAGGCATCGATGCGTGTGTTGACCGTGAACGGGCTGTTCCCATGATCCATCGAGCTTTTGAAGCCGGGGTTAATTATATCGACACAGCAGTAGGCTACTGTAACCGCGACAGCCAGCGGGCTATTGGTGAAGCGCTCAGGGGGTGGCGGGATAGAATAATTGTTTCTACAAAGAATCATTACTATGGTCCGGATGAAAAGGAATGGTGGAAAAACCTTGAAGACAGTCTTTATCGACTTAATATCGATTGTATCGATATCTATAGTCATCATGGTATCAACTGGCGCCATTATGAAGAAAATGTGGCTCCGCGATTGAGTGCATGGATGCAAAAAGCCCGTGATCAGGGATTGATCAGGCATATCTGTACTTCCTTTCACGATTCCACCGAAGCGCTCGTGAAACTGGTCGACACGGGATACCCGGAAGTAATCACCCTTCAATACAACCTCCTGAACCGCGGGCTTGAAGAGGGCATTGCCTATGCTGCGGAAAAGGGTATCGGTATTGTCGTGATGGGTCCTGTTGCCGGGGGGCGGCTTGGCGCGACCTCATCGATACTCGAAGAAAATATTCCTCATCTCCGGAAAGTGCCGGAACTGGCGCTCCGGCATGTTCTTGCCAATCCCAATGTTTCGGTTGCCCTTTCGGGAATGAGTACCATGAGTCATGTTGAAGAAAACATTTCGGTCGCATCGGATACTCCCCCGCTTACCGAAGAACAGAAACGACTCATCGACGACACAGCCCTGCGTATCAAGGAGCTGGAGAAGCTCTACTGCACCGGCTGCGGCTACTGCGAGCCTTGCCCGAACAACGTAGCAATCAGCCGCATTTTCGAATGGTATAATCTCGGACGGCTCTACGGTTACTGGGATCGGGCAACGATGCTCTATCGGGAAATCGGCGTAAAGGAGAATGACAAGCGAAAAAAAGCCGACTCTTGCATTGAATGCGGCGCATGCGAAAAGAATTGCCCGCAGAATATCGAGATAATCAGGAATCTCAAAGCGGCCCATACCGATCTTGGCTAAAACAGGTGCATAAACCGGGTGCACTATTTTTATAATCCTTATCTCCCTGTTGCTCTTCTCTCCCCTTTAAACTATAATAATAACTCAGGACTCTCAATCGTGTACCATAACCAAAGGGTGTGCCATGAAAATCATGTACGAATTTTTCTTTCCCGAAAACCGGGTCGAGCAGTTTGAATTGAATTTCGATGATTCCGATTTTACCCTTGGACCGTTGCCGATAGAAGAAAAGGACTCGTGGATCAAACTCGAATTTCATCAATGCCCCTGCTGTCCACTGAGCGCCGAAACTCACGAATACTGCCCGGTTGCCCGGAACCTTCTTCCGGTGCTTCTCCGGTTTAAAAGTGAATATTCTTATGTCGATGTTCTTACCAAAGTGCACACCGAAAACCGCCAGACTCATCGCTACGGTGCGCTTCAGGATGCAGTCAGTCCGCTGATCGGCCTGATTATGGCGACCAGCGGCTGTCCGATACTCAACAAACTGAAACCGATGGCAGTCACTCATCTGCCCTTTGCAAATGATCGGGAGACTATTTACCGGGCCGCACTGGCCTATCTGTTCGGTCAACTTATCAGAAACAAACACGGAAAAACCCCCGACTGGAACATGGAGGACTTTCAGAAATTGTACGCTACAATACAGGAAATCAACGGCTCCTTTTTTCAACGTTTCAGAGAATTGAAAGGAAAAGACGCCAACGTGAATGCGCTTCTTATTCTCAATGTATTCGCCCAGATCGGCCAATTTTCAATTTCCAACAACTGGATTGAATCGATCTCTCCTGTATTCGAAGCCTATTTGCGCGACTAAAATAATTGCATCCATGTCACGGTGCGATCAGCCGCTCCCGGGGTTCAAATCTTCCGGTTCGCCGAAGAATACGGGCAATTTTTGCGGGGAATGGATGGGATTTTGGAAGAATATTGGCTGTTGCTGAATCGGCTTTTTCGGGCCTGATCCGGCTTGTCATTTCAACTTTTACCATCGCCGAGTCGACCTCAGAATGCGAAACTGTAAAGGTAAGGACTCCTTTATCCTGCGGGATTTCTGTACTGTAAATACCACTTTCGATAATAAAACGGGCCTCTTCCCGCTCATCGTATTCAAGGACTTTCGGCTTGGTGGTTAGCATAAACCTTACCGTATCGATAGTATCGATAGTAAAACCGAGCTGCTTGAGCAATGTATCGATATCCTTGAGCGCAACTGGTTTTGTGCCGAGATAATCGAATACATAAGGAGACATGTCATCAGAATACGAATGCCTTACCATGCGGGAACCCGACAGGCATCCGCCGATATGCAAAAGAAATGTCAGTAGAATCAGTTTTTGTATCATAGCACCTGTACTCGTATGGGACTATAAAAAAATATTTCCTTCTGGATTTTAATGCAAACCGATCGCTTTCGAGAAAATTAATGCAGACAGGAAATATAGCGGGAAAAAGAACCACCTATTTTGCTTCAAGACCATCCGGAGTCACACGAAATGTCTTATTGGTCATACGGTTTTTTATAATCTTTGTATTGCCATAAAGAGATAAAATAACACCTGGATAAATATCTCCACTTACTTTGATATATCCATGCCGGGTGCCGGGCTGCCTGACAGCTTCTTTTATTTTATCTATCTGCTGGTCGATATATTTTAATTTCATGTTCATTGCATTGTACGTATCGATCCAGGTTTTCATTTCATTTCTCTGCCTGTCGGTAATGGCATTACCGGCTTTTTTGACGATTGCGGCTTTTGCCTTGATATTCTTTTCGATAGGTTCTTTCTTTTTAAGCATCTCTGTTTTCAGGTTTTCCAGTTCGCTGAGTTTTTCTTTTTTGATTTCGAGATTTTTGTCGACGATCGATATTTTTGTCTCCACATTACTGTCATTTCCCAGCTGGCGGACTTCCACGTGGTCATAGGCACTAACTTCTCCTCCGACTACGCTGGATTGGTTATCGGTGGCCCCGAGAATTGCACATTTGATTTTTGAATGAAGGCAATGTTTCAGAATTTCACACATCCCCTCGGTTTCAACACATTTTGCTTCCTGACAAAATGCGAGATAAACTCCTGCTTTTCCATATATTTCCGCTTCCTCTTTCCCGATAACTCCCGCTTCGATTACAGCCTTCCCATTGCGTGAGATGATCTGTGCAGTTTCCACGATCCCCTTTATGGTCACATTTCCGTCGGCTTCAACACAAAAGCCGGGTTGAACATTTCCTTTGATAGTTATATCACCGGAATATTTAATATTTCCGACCCTGAAATCGACATCCTTTTCGATCATAAGCACTTCCAGTATCTGGAGTAACTGACCATACTGGTTTAACACCCCCGAACATGCTGCGATCAACCGACTACCATCGTCGGAAATAATGGTATTTTTGCCCTGGGGCATTTTGATATCATTTCCCGGCGTGGGCGGGATTTCTTCACCGGTAACTTTTTTACCGGGAATACCCTGCGTGGGGGGAATTTTTACTGCAAGTACCTGCCCTTTTCCGATCTGAACAAAAGACTCGATATTCCGGTAGTCCACACTGCCGTCACCCCTGCTGTGCGGTCTGGTGTCTGGATTGAGATTAACCTGCATATCCAATTTTGCATCTTCACCGTCGACTGGTTCCTTTCCCCGGGCAATCTCAACATACGTATCGAATCGCATGTTTTTAAGAATTTCAGCGGCTTTTTCCCGAAGTATGCCATAGCAAATACCTTTTCGCCGAAGACAACAGAGGAGAGGGAGCAGTGATGGTCTTACATTATCGGCAATGCAGTTGGAATCGATTTTCATGGAAGCCTGCATATCCGAAATGGAGACCTCCACATACCTGTCAAGAGCCCCGTCATACTGCTCAAAAGGAGGCCCGATCGGTTCATATTCCCCCGTGGCCCGTGAAATAACGTCTTCAATAATATCCCACTGGTAATTAATAATCTGTCCGGTCTCAAGAGCGCGCCGTACCCGGTCGGGATCGATCTTTCCTTTCATTTCGGGTGGAACGGCAATATAAATACCGTCGTCCCTTTCCTCAACCTTAAAAAATTTTTCCAGCGGGTTAGCCATAAATCCCCGGTAAATATGGTGCGTGATCCTCAGTTGCCTATTTCATTTTCAGAACTGAATATTGTAATAAGCCTTGCAAGGCCGGTCAATCGGAGAGTATCCTGAATGCCTTCATTAGGCTGAACGATGGCGAGTTCTCCCGCCTGTTCTTTAACAATTCCAAGGCATTGAACCAAAACCGAAATTGTAGCACTGTAAAAATAAGTGCCTTCTGTAAACACCAGTGCTATATGCGAAGCATTCTGATCTACTTTCTCCCGGATCATTTCTTTGAGCACCGAAAGATCGGCATCAGCATCAAGATCCTCTTTGATTCTGAATACGTGGTATCCGTTTTTGATATCGGATTCAATATTCATTATTAATTCCCTTTACAATATTCCAGAGAATTACAGATAATCAGTATTCGTAACTGATTTATTATAAATAGGATACCATCACTTGGCGAAAAAAGCAAATGTTTTTTCGGGAAATTTAAATTATTAACCTGCTGCGTCTTTAATCTTTGCCGCATTTTTAATAATGGCGGCAAGCTGTTCTCTGGTAATACTCTGTTCACCGTCACACAAGGCGCTCGAAGGATCATTATGAGTCTCGATAAGAAGCCCATCGGCTCCGGCGGCCAGGGCTGCCATGCTCATAGCATACACCCGATTTCGATAACCGGTTGAATGGGAAGGATCAAAGAGGACCGGAAGGTTTGATTCCTGTTTAAGAACTGCAACCGCACCAATATCAGCGGTCGCTCTCTGAAATTTGGATTCTTCGAACGTTTTAATCCCCCGAAGGCAAAGGATGACATTGGGGTTGCCGTTCGAAACAATATATTCTGCTGCAAGAAGGAAATCTTTGAGGGTTGATGAATCTCCCCGTTTGAGAAGAATTGGTATTTTGCTCTCCCGGGTCTTCATTGCAAGAGCCTGAAGAAACCCGTAGGATTTCATATTTCGAGTGCCGATCTGAATAATATCGGTATAATCGATTACATTATCCAACACACTTTTCTTTTCCACACTACCGTCTTCGAGAATATGGCAATGCATTCCCGTGGCCTCGGTTACGATTTTAAGGCCGTACTTCTTACGAGCCTTGTCCAGTATTTTTAATCCCTCAACCCCCATGCCCTGAAAACTATAGGGAGATGTTCTGGGCTTGTAAGCGCCTCCGCGGAGAAAGGGAATGCCGAGTTCGGCAACATAGTCGGCAACGGCCATTATCTGACTTTCACTCTCGACCGAGCAGGGCCCTGCCATCATGACCGGCTTTTCGCCGCCGATTTTAATCCCGTCGATTTCAATTATTTTTGTTGCAGCGGAAAATTCTCGCGAAACCTGTTTATAGGGTTTTGATATCCTGATTACCTTTTCAACCCCTTCAGCTTCAGCAAAATAGCTCTCTTCAATGCCACTGAGATCACCTAAAACACCAATGATATCTATTCCCGTTGAACCATGGCTTATCTCATAATTGAACCCCTTCGAGGTAATCTTATTCAATATGGTCTCTTTTTGCTCCGGGCTAGCACTTTTCGACAGATGAATAATCATTGAAATCTCCTGGATTATCTGATTTAATGGAAATTCGGAAAGGGTAAAATAATTCTTTTGATTACTTAATGTATGATCCTTTTGATTTGGTCTTTTTTTATGGTATAGTTTAGAATATAGAATCGGAGCATATTGTAATTTCTATATATTCCATGTTCAGCAATAAGTTTCACCTGCAGTATTAAAGCAAAGCCATGGAGCAAGGTAAAAAATATTCCCTTCAGATAAAAAAGCTGCTCAACCTCATACGGTTTACCAGAAAACATAAGAGTAAGTATGCGCTCATGCTCTTTTTTCTGGTGCTTCAGATGGGAAGTTATAACCTTCTCTCTTTTTCGCTCAAATACTTTGTCGATGAGCTTATCCCCCAGCAAAGCATTTCAAAGATACTCTGGTTTTTAGGTCTCTGGATTGCGGTTTTTGCGATCCATAGCGTTTTTACCCTCTTTGCAGCAAAACACCGGATCTTTTTAGTGAGGACCCTTGTCGCAAACGTGAGGTCGGAGATAATCAAAAAACTCCAGGTAATGGTTATCAAGCACTTTGATGAGCGCGGGACCGGCGCTACATCGGCAAAAATCCTTCGGGATATGGAAAAGCTCCAGGAGTTTTATGATTGGCTCATGGTTGCATTTCTTCAGGCAGTAGTCGGTATGATAACAGTATTCCCCTTTCTTACCCATGTCGATCCTCTCCTGACCCTCATTGCCTATATGTATATCCCTGCGGTTCCACTTATACAACGATTATTCCAAAAAAGGGTAAGCACCCGCTCATATGCCCTGCGCAACACCAACGAACGATTGAGTGAAAAACTGGTCGACTTCATTTCCGGGATCAAGCATATCAGAATTTTCGCCACCGAAACCGATCACAGCAAAATGATTCTCAATGAAGTGGATACAGTGAAAGAAGCTGATATTCATTTCACCATGATCATGCGCATTCTGTTTATGATAATCCAGTTTTTCAGAGATTTCACGCCGGTCCTCCTCTGGGGTGTTGCGGGAATACTGATGATTTACAAGTCTTCACTCACAATGGGCGCCGTGGTTGCCTATATTGCCCTTGTCAACCAACTGCTTATGTCGTTCAACCTTCTTTTTTCATCATTCGACCGTGTTGTAGCGGCATCACCGTCCATTGCCGCAATCCAGAATATTATTGCCAATAAAGAGATCGAAAACCCTAAACCCTTAATACACGATTTTGTTATTGACGGCAGAATCAAGGTCGATCATGTCGATTTCAGTTATGAAACCCGAAGAGGCCAGAAACAGCTCGTGAATATCTGTATGGATATTCCCGCAGGTATGCGCGCTGCGCTGGTAGGGACCACCGGTTCGGGAAAAACTACTCTGATCAATGCTCTTTTGGGATTATACCCGATCGGAAAGGGAACAATTTATTACGGTAGCTACGACATCAGGGATCTGAAACTAAATAAACTGAGAGAACAAATCGCAATATTGACACAGGATACATTTCTTTTCAACACCACAATCGGTGAGAATCTGAGATTTGCCCATTTAAAGGCTGCCGAAAAAGATCTGGTCGAGGCGTGCAGGAAAGCTGAGATCTATTCGTTCATCCAGTCGCTTCCTGAGGGGTTTAATACTCATGTGGGGGAACGGGGGGTACAGCTTTCCGGAGGGCAACGCCAGCGTATCGGTCTGGCCCGGATATTTCTTCGAAACCCGAAAATCATCATTCTCGATGAGCCATCATCTGCGCTCGATGTTATCACCGAAGAACGACTGTTTGCAACACTCTACGAACAGCTCAAAGAACAGACGCTCATTATTGTCGCCCACCGCCTCTCGACAATCAAACATGTCGACCGGATTTTTGTTTTCCAGGACGGCAGCATTGTCGAACAGGGCGCCTTCGATGAACTCTATGAAAAAAACGGGCTCTTTGCGCGGATGGTGCGGGCAAGTGAAGCCCGGAGCGAGAAAAAGGGTGAAACACTATAATTTTAGTCTCGTTATTCCGGCGGAAGCCGGAATGGCAGCTGAAATGAAATTAACCACAGGGATCTGAGTAGATACATAATTTTAATGTTACCTACTATGGCCTGGAAGGCCATGCCCACGCCGGTGAAACAATTACCCCGGGATTTGTACGGCTACGAATCCCTTTCACTTCTTCCTGTATACAGCGAGACCATATAACCATTGCATCGGGAGGGGACCATATCTCTTTTGAGCACTTTTGGTCGGCCGCTCCTGGTTTCTTCAACCACCCGGCAGAAGGGTGTTCTCGGCCCGAAACAGGCTTCCCCGGCGGTGAAGGACAATGATGATTCATTATTGACAAAAGCAGGGGCGTCTTCTTTTTTTGATGTCGAATAGGCAAAGGCGCCAAGGATTTCGGTCGCTCCACCGTTTTTCGTTTCGAGGAGTACCCCTCCCCGCTCGGTCTTGAATCCCAAGATCCATAACGAGCCGCCATCGTTGACTACATGCGTCCCTACAGGTTCGGGGTTGAACTGACGGGCCCATACTTTGCAGCCGGCAAATTTCCAGAAAGTTACTGGATTGGAACAGACATCTTCGATAAATATTTCACCCCCGCCTGCAAAATGACCGGTTACATTACAGCAACTTCTGATAATCAGTGTCCGGGAAGACTTATTTGTAAGAAAAATGGTCGGTTCAAAATTGCTCTCGAAACGCTCGAATACCACCACCGGCGCGGTGCCGTCAACAAGCGTAAAAACAGGAGTATCCATGGAAGGCACATCCAGGAAAGCTTCACACCCAATAATTCTTTGAATATTCCCTCTGATCAGAAGCGGCTTTTCGATCCGATAGACGCCCCGGGGAAAATAGAGCGTTGATTTTCCCGAATCGATCGCCTGCTGTATTGCAGAAGATATATCTTCACTGTCTCCCGGTTTTGCCCCGAAATGAGTGGGACTCACCCATTGATCCGGCTGGTCCCAGGGGATGTCGGGGGTCTCTTTAACAGTAAGATTCAATGACTTTTCGGACGTTGGAAAAAGTGTTTTGATTTCATGGGATACGAACTCTTTAATGTATGTATCACTTACGGCAACGGGTTTTTCCACCCTACTCACGATTGAATTCCGATATGCATCAACAAAAACATTGCGGGCAAAGAGCGATGCTTCGTTAATAACAGCATCGTGCAGTCCGGCTCCTTTTCCACCCGAAAATTCCGAGTCCACCAGGGTGATCATACCGGTGCCCGGTTTGTTGATAATAACCGGAACACTGTTTTTGCTGAACAGCTTACGAATGCTCACGCATTGACCATCATTATAAATCCCGCAAACACGTTGCCCTTCAAGTGCAACATGTTCAAAGGTCATGCTGTCGACACTGTATTTTATTTTTACGCCGTAATTAAAGCCTTCAATACCAACATGTTTGATCAACAGCGGTCCGATCTCATCACTGTAGGACATGTCAAGGCCGATAACACCGGAGCCGTCACCCGAGCGGATGGTTACATGGTACATGCCTCCCTGATTATTGGTCATAAACTGCGCACCGATTGCCCCGTAATTACCCTTTCCCGTATCGATTGTCAGATTACGCACCGCATTGCGGAACCGCTGAGCGGGTGCTTTGCCGGTCCAGATCACAGCCCGGGGATTGTCGGCATCACAAAAACCCTCACACGAATCGATAAGCTTGATTACTGTGTATTCTTTGTTCTGCCCCTGAAGAATCGTGTTTTTCTGAGCATGGCCGGGTTCTCCCGCGGGCCATCGCAGGGTGTCGGAAACACGATAGATACCCCGGGGAAGGTAGATAATTGCCCTTCCGTCGGGATTATCGTCAAGAGCACCCTGAATCGCCCCAGTATCGTCGGTAATGCCGTCCCCCCGGGCATTGTAGGGAGGCCTGGCGACATCGACAACTCCGGAATCGTCGGGGAATACTCTATCAACAGATATCATTTTACTCTCACCACGATAGCGAAATTTCAGAAAGATTTAATAGATAAAAGAACCGAGTTATAAAAAAAGCGAGGTCCAAAACCTCGCCCTTGACATTGTAAATGATATTTTCAGGTTTGAAATTACCGACGGATAGCGATTTTTGTCTTTTTTGTTTCAGGGGTAGACCTCACATTACCGTCTTCATCTCTGGTATACACACTCAAAATTGCAAGATAAGTTCCGCTTTCAACAGCCCGGAGATTCCGGTTTCTTCCATTCCAGTGCATAAACCAGTCGGTATTATATCGCTGACCTTCAATCCCTTCGGCAATCAAATTACCCAGAGGATCGTATATTTCAACCGTAACCCGTTCGATTTCTATCCAGGAAGTATCATTGCCGTACACCGAAGCATCCAGAACAATCATAGCGCCTTCATTACTGCCCCCTATGTCGACCGGAAATTTTTGCTCCTTACCGGGAATAATTGAAATCGCTCCGGCATCAAATGAGAACGGTGGCGGCTTTATACCCAGAGGTTTTTTACCACTCATGTCGGAGTTATTTTCAGAATCATAAACGCTGTTATCTTCAAGCCATATCTGATCGGTTTTGGACGGTGTAATCCCATCTCCACTGATTGAAGACACCTCAAACAGATACTTCATTCCAATAGTTGTATCTATCGTCAAATCCATGGAATAAGGAGTACCGTCTTCTGTTATAAAACCGAAGGGTTTGTTCAGATTAATATTATCGATATCTTCCGAAAAAAGAATTCTCAACGCATCCTTTCTCCCATCGTCCAGTGATGCCGGCTCATAGGTGGCCTTCACAATAACGGGGGCCATTTTATCCTGAATAAAAACGGTCGTATCGCTGACAAACCTCGCATAGGGACCTATTTCAAAGAGATTGAACGCAAGTGAATCGTCGGCATCCACAGCGGTATTGATTGATCCGTTATGGTCGACTTTGATACCGAATCCCGAGAGCGTGGCGGTAACACCGGTAACTGTCAGTTTCCTGTCGCCCGGAAGAATTATTCTTCCTCCTCCACTACTCCCGCCTTTGGCCGAATCGAGATGGGCGATATCCAGAGGATTGACCGGCTGGTCGGTCTCAACATGAATAGAATCGATATACCCGTCGCCATCACTATCGTAGTAAGCGGCCCATTCGATTGTCACCGGATCATAGCCTTCGAAAGGAAATGTTTTCGAGACTTTGTCTAAAGAAATATCCGGGTTCTGCCATCTGACAATGATACTGTCTGATGTCGAATGGTGGAGAACATTGTCGCTTGTTGAAGAGTTTCCGATTAATTTCTGCTCAAATGAGCCGGTATAGACACCTCCGGAATATTGCAGAGAGACAGTGACACTATCTGTTCCCGAGGTGTTCACCACCCGGGCGGTGACGGTTTGTGAACTGGTAAATCCTTCAAGATCGAGTTCAATATCCAGCTCGTTCATTTCCGCTGTTGCGGGGTTTGACGATGTAATATTATCGCTGTCGTAGGACATTGTAATATCGCGGTTGTAACAGGTTTTTGTGATGCCGTAAGGAAGAGCCCAGGTTGTGACTTTCGGGTTGCGAATGATCTTGAACGTTGAAGCGATTGTCGTATCGCCCTGCCCGACAACACCGGCGGTATCGTCGATCAGATATTCGAAACTGAGCGACACATCCGTTGTTTCGGCTTCCAGAGGATTCGGGTTATCGAAATCAAAGGTACTTCCTGCAATAGTCTGCGACACATTACCGCTGATCGTACCGCTCAGGGGAGTCACCTGGGCCTTGAATACCTGGGTAAATATTTCTTCTTTCATTATCTGATACAGGCGGTCGTGATTTGCACCGTTGAGCGGCCACAATTCGCTGTTTTTGTTGGGGTCATTACCCGGATTGTAATCATTTTGACGGATATTAAGTGTCATGGAATGCAGTTTATCCGGCTTGTTTTTCAGATATATCGTAAATGTGGTGGGCATGTTATCACCGCTGATATACTGGGTCTGATAGGGCTCCATTTCTTCATTAACATTACTGTTTTCGCCGTCGGAAATAAGAATTACGAACTGTCGCTGACGGCTGTAATCATCGGAGTAATTGAGCGTGTCTTTACCAAAAGCATCCTGGGCCGCCATTGTGGCCAGGGTAATATCGGTTCCGCCACGGCGGTCGTTACAGTCTCCGGCATAACATCCCATGGTCCGCTGTTTCGGCTGATTCGTCGCAGTGAGGATCGATCCGGTACCTGAATATTCATGCACCAGAAGGTCTTCGATATTTT